>JAJZNY010000185.1 GCA_021852245.1 Planctomycetota bacterium
GTTATGCGAGCGGGAGGGAATTAGCACCCTGTTCACGACATCGGTCAGTTGACCGTCCGCATGGGTTGCTGTGCCTTCAACGGGCCCGTCCCTCAGGCACTCTGGATAAGAGCGGTCTTCAATTGTCCGCAGCTATGCTATGCGCGCAGACAACCCGTGTCAAACGCTTCCACAGGTATCCAGCCAATGGCGCGGCACCGCGATGAGATCGGCGGCGAATCGCAATATCAGTCGTTCCGGGAAACCAAACAAAAAAATAGGCCCGCCCGTGAAGGCAGGCCCTTGAAGGAGGATACACCCATTTTGGCTTCGCCCCTGCGGCTGCTGCCACTCACTCAGCATCAATGGAATACAAACCCGACGTGTATACCCGCACCAAACCGCGGGCAGAATGGATGATAAAAATACGGGTGATAAAACGGATGGTAGAAATAGGGGTGGAATATCGGGTGATAAAAATATGGACGGCAGTACGGGCGATAGATGAATCTTGGCGCCACATAAACCGGCGGTACATAAACCGGAGACGTGTATACCGGCGGTACGTAAGTCGGTACGTCATACGTCGGCGTGTAGCTGTATGGGGCAACGTATGTCGGCGTCAGCGGTGTGGTATATACAGGCGTTGGCACCGGCGTCTGATTGACCAATCCCGGCGGAGTGTACGTGATCGGTGGCGGATAGGTCACCGTCGGCGCGGGAGCCGGGGTATTGACGTACGTGGGTGCTGCCGCCGGGACGACCGGCGGAGATTGATAAACCACGGGTGGCGGGGAGTATACAACCGTAGGGGGCGGTGAATAAACAACCGGTGGTGGGCAGTACACCGGTGCCCGAAACACCGGCACACCGAAATTGAACCCCACTCCGACGAACACTCGCGCCTGGGCCGACCCCGTCGGCGTCAGCACGGCGGCACCGATCAGCATCGCACCTACCGCCAAGGCCGCCGCTTTCCCTATACTGATCCGTAACACGTTCAATTGTTTATGACTGACCTTCATGATCCACACTCCTTCATCGGACTCGGCTTGGAGACATTCATTCGTTCCGCCCGAGTCCTCATCAAATAAGTGCATCTCAATCGCCACCCATCATTCAGATCGCATCCGCATCGACCCAATCCTTGGCACTTCCGCGAGGCGCAATCGCCTCTCCCTATCTCCACTAACGCCGAACGGTAGCATTTGTTGCATCGGCGTAGACAACTTAATTATAGCAATAGTTGCGGTAAATCAAGCGAATGGCTGTTTTGTCTATCCGTATTATGTTATCGGACGTAAATATCCCATTTATCCATGGAATCCAATCTGGAATCCTTTGCAGCAGCCGTACGCCGAGGCTTTCAATCATCCGGACGGTGAAATAATTTCACCGGCAGGCGATGCGACTCTGCACCCCCCCCCAAGAATCATGGAGTGATACGCCACAGAGACGTCACCACAATTCGGCGCACTTGCGGTCTCGCTACAATACGCCGCGCAGTTTTTTGGGGGGCAAATTCGCCAACGCGTTCCGTAGTCGGGCTGCGGGGGGGAATCGTACATGGAAGTTTACAATAGTATTAAACTCAATCGGACCCGCGATCATCGACTGCCAGCAAGTTGATCGACTGTTTCCAAACTCATGGCGATTGACTCCAGTTAGTTTTCATCATGCGGAGAGGACCGCATTGGTGCTTATTGCCGGGACGGCGTAGAATGCCATAGAGCGGCGGTACTCGCATCGGGCCGTCGTATATAGAGATGAGAAGTTGAAACATGACGATATCACTCGAATTAATGCCACTGGATACTCCCCAGCCGGAACCGGAAAAACCTAAAACGATGGTCGTTCGTTATGGTTATTTAATGTCCATCGGGGAATTTGAAAACACTCTGGATCATAAGGTGGGTTGTGGCACCAAGCTCGTTGCACGTACGCCGCGGGGCACCGAAATTGTCGAAATGCTCACTACGGTCTGCGGTAACGGCGGATGCGGTAAATCCATAACCCGCGACAAATTGCTCGACTATATCGCCAACTCCGGCGGCGATGACTACCCGTTCAGCAATTCAGGGCGCATCCTGCGCGTTGCCACGCCCGCAGATCTCGCTGAGCAACAGAAACTTGATGAACAGAAAACGCATCATCTCAAACTCGCCCGCGATCTGGTGAGTCGGCATCGCCTGGACATGAAAATTGTGGAGGTTGAGTATCTCCTCGGACGGGAACGCGTCATATTTTATTTTCACTCGGAAATGCGAGTTGATTTTCGCTCCCTCGTGAGAGAACTCGCCGCCGTCGTGCATGCCCGAATTGATCTGCGGCAGGTTGGTTCGCGGGATGAAGCCCGATTAATTGCTGATTATGAAAAATGCGGCCAGCACTGCTGCTGCAAACAATTTCTCAAAGTGCTCACCCCAATCTCCATGAAAGCTGCAAAAACGCAGAAGGCCACCCTCGACACCGCCAAAATCAGCGGACGCTGTGGGCGGCTTATGTGTTGTCTGCGCTATGAAGATCAAACCTATGAGGAACTCAAGGCAAAACTGCCGCGCCGCAACAGCCGCGTGCGAACCCAGGCCGGCGACGGATGGGTGATCGACGGGCAAATTCTCACCCAACTCGTGCTCGTACAATATGACGACGGCAAACAGGCCGCCGTGCCCATGGAACAGATTCTGGAATTTAATCGCCCGCGCCCGCGATTGGCCAATGGGCGTGAAATGCAGTTTCCCGGCGATGGCGTTCTATCTCCACCCCCTAACCGCGATGCGCGTCCGAACGGTCGTCATCCCGGCGCTGCGGCCAATCGTCCGCCGCGCGGTGCGGGGCCGTCGACGCCGCCAAAACAGCCCGGACCGCCGCTTCGCGGTTCATCATCAAACTCGTCGCCGGAGCAACGCCCTCCAAAATCCGTTGATCCAATTGCCCAACATCCGAACGGCCAATCCCCGCCGCCCGGGACCAATGGCGTCGATAAACTCGGATAAACAGGAAGCGTGAACATGGCCGTATGGCTATTAAAAACTGAACCATCCGATTACAGCATCGATGATCTGAAAGCTGATGGAAAAACCATCTGGGACGGAGTCGCCAATGCCCTCGCCCTGAAACACCTGCGTCAGATTCGCGCCGGCGACCGGCTCCTCATCTACCACACCGGAAATGTCAAGGCGATTGTGGGCTCTGCCGTTGCAGTGTCCGATGCGGTTCCGCGTAAAGGCGATCTGAAGGACATCGTCGTGGAAATTCAATATGACCGCACCTGGTCGAAGATAGTCCCCCTCGCGGACATGAAAGCCGATAAATCATTTGAAGGCTGGGACCTTCTGCGACTGCCACGCCTGTCGGTCATGCCCGTCCGGGCGGCCATCCTGAAGGCTTTGGAGAAGCGGTCGAAAGACTTTAAGCCATGATCACGTTAATGTCCGCTGCATCGGCAGCACACGACGCGCGGGGTGAGGCCTCCTGGCTACCGATGATGATGCTGATGCCGGCTACCCTGCGGTTAAAAAGCATCTCTGCAGCGCAGACGCCCACGTCGCTTGCCGGTATGTTGTTCCAGGTTGATGGTCCATAATTCGGAGGCAGTATGCAATTTACCGACATTACCGCACAGCGTCCCACGCGGGAAGGGCTTTCCGCTCAATACGCTGAATTAACCGCTCAACTTGACCGCAGCGCCGTTTCGCAGGCGGTATCCCGTTGGGAACACATCCGCCGCGAAACCGATACCTGGTTTTCACTCGCCAATCTCAGATTCTCGCAAAACACCGCCAATGCACAGTACAAGGCCGACCGTGATTATGCCGATCAGATCGGCCCGTTGGTGACGGATCACGAAACTCAGATCAAACGTCGGCTCCTTTCGATACCGCAAGATCAGATGGGGCCGATTCTCCCCTCCCATGTGCTGGACCTTTGGCGCGTGGATATTGCTTCGTTTGACCCGGCCATCGCGCCCGATCTGGAAGCCGAGTCGCGGCTCGAAGCCCGATATACCGAATTGCTGGCCAGCGCAAAAATTCCATTTGATGGGCGCGAGTTGAATCTCGCCGGTGTGCAGCCTTACCTGCAAAGCCTGAACCGGGAAACCCGGCATGATGCTGCCCGGGCCCTGTGGGCCTTTTTTCACGCTAACGGTGAACAGTTGGACGATCTGTATGATCAACTCGTGAAATTACGGACAAAGATGGCACAGACTTTGGGCGATGCGATTTTTACCCCGTTGGGGTATCGTCGAATGCGCCGTCTTGACTATGGCGAAGCGCAGGTGGCGGCATACCGCCGCGAGGTGCTCGCCCACGTTACCCCGCTGGTAAGCCGCCTCATGCGGCAGCGGCAGCGCGACAATCAGCTCGATGCTCTCTATGCCTGGGACGAGCCGATGATTGATCCAGCGGGCAATCCCGTGCCGGCGGGGGATCAGCATTTTCTCACGTCCGCGGCGCGCAGCATGTTTGAATTAATCCATCCGGAACTCGCCGAGCTTTACCGGGCGATGCTCGATGGCGGCTTCATGGATCTGGATAACCGTGCGTCAAAGGCGGGTGGAGGATTCTGCACCTCGTTTCCCAACGCGGGTATGCCATTCATTTTCGCCAACTTCAACGGTACCCATCATGATATTGATGTCTTCACGCATGAGATGGGGCATGCCTTCCAAAATTATAAAAGCCGCGTTCAGCCAATACTGGACTACTTCTGGCCGACCATGGATGCGGCGGAAATCCATTCGATGAGCCTGGAGTTTCTCGCCTATCCGCACATCGGATACCTGATGGGCGGTGCGGCCGATCGCTATCGCAGGATGCATCTGATTGGGGCGCTTGAGTTTTTGCCCTACGGCGTATGTGTCGATCATTTCCAGCACGAAATTTATGCCCGGCCCGAAATGTCGCCAGCTGAGCGGAACGAAACATGGCGGCGGCTGGAGAGCCTCTACATGCCCTGGAGACAGTGGGGTGATCTGACCTACCCGGCATCCGGCGCGCGATGGCAGGCCCAATCTCACATTTACCGTTCGCCTTTTTATTATATTGATTACACATTGGCCCAGTGCGTGGCCCTGCAGTTCTGGCGGTTGTCTAATGCCGATTATTCCTCTGCGGTGGAACGGTACACCGAACTCTGTTCCCGGGGAGGCTCGGCTCCGTTTACCGATCTGCTCTCGTCAGCCGGCCTCGCTTCACCATTTGCGCCCGGCGTGTTGAAAGAAATTGTTCACGAAGCTGAAAAGTTTCTCGGTATGGAGAACGGCCATCACCACTGAATTCATCCACCGATCGCCGCCGGATATCGCCTTCATGATGCCGCGTGATACGGAATATCCTGGCGATTGGCTGCCGCTAAGCCGAAGCGTTCGACAAGACCAGCCCACGCCATGAGCAGACAACCATTAATCAGCAGATCCAACCATACCATGCCTACCCCGAACCAGCGTGTACCTCCATGATAGGCTCCGGAAACATGGCCCACGTTGATTGCTATCAACAATCCGCACCCACCCATGACAACGATGGCGGAAGCTGAACACAGACGTGCTGTCGAATTGCGAATTTTCGAAAAGACTTCACCACCGTCAATCGCACTGATCAGCCCGGCGAGCAAACCCGTGAGACTTGCTGCCGAAAAAGCCAGAACCAAGCCCGTACCTCCGACGGTCATGAGGATATTGCGCACGGCGAGGCTGTAAATGGATTCATACGCCGGAAGCGCCCAGAGTGCCGCGGCGCCCAGCCCCGTGAAAAGCTGCCAATGCTTCAGGCAGGCGGCTTCCGGGGCCAAAGTGCGTGCTCGCAGCACGGCGTTGAGCAGCACCATCATCACCATGCCGAAAAAGGGCATGAGTACCAGCGTTACTCCGATGGTCCGCTGCTGCAGGAGTGAAATCAGAAGCAACACGCCGAGGCTCAGGCTAAGGCTCAGAGAAATGCGGCCCCGTCTCTCAGTCGTGAGGAATGGGACCACGACGGGAGCGATCAATCCGACCGCAATTTGCCAATGAGTCAGCAATGTTGGGATGACCGACGCAGGTGAAAATTCGTCAGAAGTATGCCACCAACTACTCGTAAACCGACTACCCGGCATGAAGATGGCGCCGATAAGCAGCATCGCGCATCCCAGCAGGATCATGCCGAGGTTGAAAACACGAACATGCGGTGGAAATGCAGCCGCCGGATTGCCGAAGGTTTCGGTCGTGGCAACGGCAGCTAAAGCTTCGGGAGAATCAAACGTGACATGGATGGGATGACGGATGTGTGTCTCTGCAAACGACATCATCAGAGGCATCTCCCCAC
>JAJZNY010000071.1 GCA_021852245.1 Planctomycetota bacterium
GTGGGGAGATGCCTCTGATGATGTCGTTTGCAGAGACACACATCCGTCATCCCATCCATGTCACGTTTGATTCTCCCGAAGCTTTAGCTGCCGTTGCCACGACCGAAACCTTCGGCAATCCGGCGGCGGCATTTCCACCGCATGTTCGTGTTTTCAACCTCGGGATGATTCTGCTGGGATGCGCGATGCTACTCATAGGTGCCATCTTCATGCCGGGTAGTCAGTATACGAGCAGTTGGTGGCATACTTCTGACGAATTTTCTCCTGCATCGGTCATTCCAACATTGTTGACTCATTGGCAAATTGCGGTCGGATTGATCGCCCCCATCGTGGTGCCATTTCTCACGACCGAGAGACGGGGCCGTATTTCTCTGAGCCTCAGCTTGAGCCTCGGCGTGTTGCTTCTGATTTCACTTATGCAGCAGCATGCCATCGGAGTAACGCTGGTACTCATGCCGTTTTTCGGCATGGTGATGATGGTGCTGCTCAACGCCGTGCTACGGGCCCGCACTTTGGCCCCGGAAGCCGCCTGCCTGAAGCATTGGCAGCTTTTCTCAGGTCTGGGCGCCGCGGCACTCTGGGCGCTTCCGGCATATGAATCCATTTACAGCTTCGCTATGCGCAGTATCCTCATGACCGTTGGAGGTACGGGCTTGGTTCTGGCTTTTTCGGCAGCAAGTCTCACGGGTTTGCTCGCCGGACTGATCAGTGCGATTGACGGTGGTGAAGTCTTTTCAAAAATTCGCAATTCGGCAGCGCGTCTGTGTTCAGCTTCCGCCATCGTTGTCATGGGTGCGTGCGGATTGTTAATCGCCATCAACGTAGGCCATGTTTCCGGAGCCTATCGGGGAGATACACGCTGGTTCGGGGTAGGCATGGTATGGTTGGATCTGCTGATTAATGGTTGTCTGCTCATGGCGTGGGCTGGTCTTGTCGAACGCTTCGGCCTGGTGGCAGCCAATCGCAGGGATATTCCGCAGCACGCGGCGTCATGAAGGCGATATTCGGCGGCGGTCGGTGGATGAGATCAGTGGTGATGACCGTTTTCCATACCGAGAAATTTTTCGGATTCGCAGACGATTTCTTTCAACACGCCGGGCGCAAACGGTGAAGCGAGGCCGGCTGACGAGAGCAAATCGGTAAACGGAGCCGAGCCTCCCCGGGAACAGAGTTCGGTGTACCGTTCCACCGCAGAGGAATAATCGGCATTCGACAACCGCCAGAACTGCAGGGCCACACACTGGGCCAATGTGTAATCAATATAATAAAAAGGTGAACGGTAGATGTGAGATTGAGCCTGCCATCGGGCGCCGGATGCCGGGTAGGTCAGATCACCCCACTGCCTCCAGGGCATGTAGAGGCTCTCCAGCCGCCGCCATGTTTCGTTCCGCTCAGCTGGCGACATTTCGGGCCGGGCGTAGATTTCATGCTGGAAATGATCGACGCACACGCCGTAGGGCAAAAACTCAAGCGCCCCAATCAGATGCATCCGGCGATAGCGATCGGCCGCACCGCCCATCAGGTGTTCGATGTGCGGATAGGCGAGAAACTCCAGGCTCATCGAATGGATTTCCGCCGCATCCATGGTCGGCCAGAAGTAGTCCAGTATCGGCTGAACGCAGCTTTTATAATTTTGGAAGGCATGCCCCATTTCATGCGTGAAGACATCAATATCATGATGGGTACCATTGAAGTTGGCGAAGATAAACGGCATACCCGCGTTGGGAAACGACGTGCAGAATCCTCCACCCGCTTTTGCCGCACGGTTATCCAGATCCATGAAGCCGCCATCGAGCATGGCCCGGTAAAGCCCGGCGAGTTCCGGATGGATCAATTCAAACATGCTGCGCGCCGCGGACGTGAGAAAATGCTGATCCCCCGCCGGCACGGGATTGCCAGCGGGATCAATCATCGGTTCGTCCCAGGCATAGAGAGCATCGAGCTGATTGTCGCGCTGTCGCTGCCGCATGAGGCGGCTTACCAGCGGGGTAACATGGGTGAGAACCTCGTGGCGGTATGCCGCCACCTGCGCTTCGCCATAGTCAAGACGGCGCATTCGACGATACCCCAACGGTGTAAACACCGCATCGCCCAAAGTCTGTGCCATCTTTGTCCGTAATTTCACGAGTTGATCATACAGATCGTCCAACTGTTCGCGGTTAGCCTGAAAAAAGGCCCACAGAGCCCGGTCAGCATCATGCCGCGTTTCCCGGTTCAGGCTTTGCAGATAAGGCTGCACACCGGCGAGATTCAACTCGCGCCCATCGAATGGAATTTTGGCGCTGGCCAGCAATTCGGTATATCGGGCTTCGAGGCGCGACTCGGCTTCCAGATCGGACGCGATGGCCGGGTCAAACGAAGCAATATCCACGCGCCAAAGGGCGAGCACATGGGAGGGGAGAATCGGCCCCATCTGATCTTGCGGTATCGTAAGAAGCCGACGTTTGATCTGGGTTTCGTGATCCGTCACCAGCGGGCCGATCTGATCGGCATAATCACGGTCGGCCTTGTACTGTGCATTGGCGGTGTTTTGTGAAAATCTGAGATTGGCGAGTGAAAACCAGGTATCGGTTTCGCGGCGGATGTGTTCCCAACGGGATACCGCCTGCGAAACGGCGCTGCGGTCAAGTTGAACGGTTAATTCAGCGTATTGAGCGGAAAGCCCCTCCCGCGTGGGACGCTGTGCGGTAATGTCGGTAAATTGCATACTGCCTCCGAATCATGGACCATCAACCTGGAACAACATACCGGCAAGCGACGTGGGCGTCTGCGCTGCAGAGATGCTTTTTAACTGCAGGGTAGCCGGCGTCTGCATCATCATCGGCAGCCAGAAGGCCTCACCCCGTGCGTCGTGTGCTGCCGATGCAGCAGACATTATCTTGATCACGGATTAAAGTCTTTCGACCGCTTTTCAAGAGCCGTCAGGATGGCCGCCGAGACGGGCATGACCGACAGGCGTGGCAGTCGCAGAAGTTCCCAGCCTTGAAAGGATTTATCTGCTTTCATGTCTGCGAGGGGAAATATTTTCGACCAGGTGCGGTCATATTGAATTTCCACGACGATGTCATTCGGATCGCCTTTACGTGGAACCGCATCGGTCAAGGCAACAGCTGAGCCCACAATCGCCTTGACATTACCGGTGTGGTAGATGAGCAATCGGTCACCAGCTCGAATCTGACGCAGGTGTTTCAGGGCGAGGGCATTGGCGACTCCGTCCCAGACGGTTTTTCCATCGGCTTTCAGATCATCGATGCTGTAATCGGATGGTTCAGTTTTTAATAGCCAGATGGCCATGTTCACGTTTCCTGTTTATCCGAGTTTATCGACGCCATTGGTCCCGGGCGGCGGGGATTGGCCGTTCGGATGCTGGGCATTTGGATCAACGGATTTTGGAGGGCGTTGCTCCGGCGACGATTTCGATGATGAACCGCGAAGCGGCGGTCCGGGCTGTTTGGGCGGCGTCGACGGCCCAGCACCGCGCGGCGGACGATTTGCCGCAGCGCCGGGATTACGACCGTTCGGGCGCGCATCGCGGTTCGGAGGTGGAGGGAGAACGCCGTCGCCGGGAAACTGCATTTCACGCCCATTGGCCAATCGCGGGCGCGGGCGATTGAATTCCAGAATCTGTTCCATGGGCACGGCGGCTTGCTTGCCGTCGTCATATTGTACGAGCACGAGTTGGGTGAGAATTTGCCCGTCGATCACCCATCCGTCACCGGCTTGCGTTCGCACGCGGCTGTTGCGGCGCGGGAGTTTTGCCTTGAGTTCCTCATATGTTTGATCTTCATAGCGCAGACAACACATGAGCCGCCCGCACCGTCCGCTGATTTTGGCGGTGTCGAGGGTGGCCTTCTGCGTTTTTGCGGCTTTCATGGAGATCGGGGTGAGCACCTTGAGAAATTGCTTGCAGCAGCAATGCTGGCCGCATTTTTCATAATCAGCAATTAATCGGGCTTCATCCCGCGAACCGACCTGCCGCAGATCAATACGAGCACGTAAGCTGTCCGCCAATTCCTTTACCAGCGAGCGGAAATCGACTCTCATTTCCGAGTGAAAATAAAATATTATCCGTTCCCGTCCGAGGAGATACTCAACCTCCACAATTTTCATGTCCAGGCGATGCCGACTCACCAGATCGCGGGCCAGCTTGAGATGACGGGTTTTTTGTTCATCAAGTTTCTGTTGCTCAGCGAGATCTGCGGGCGTGGCAACGCGCAGGATGCGTCCTGAATTGCTGAACGGGTAGTCATCGCCGCCGGAGTTGGCGATGTAGTCGAGCAATTTGTCGCGGGTTATGGATTTACCGCATCCGCCGTTACCGCAGACCGTGGTGAGCATTTCGACAATTTCGGTGCCCCGCGGCGTACGTGCAACGAGCTTGGTGCCACAACCCATCTTATGATCCAAGGTGTTTTCAAATTCCCCGATGGACATTAAATAACCATAACGAACGACCATCGTTTTAGGTTTTTCCGGTTCCGGCTGGGGCGTATCCAGTGGCATTAACTCGAGTGATATCGTCATGTTTCAACTTCTCATCTCTATACGACGGCCCGATGCGAGTACCGCCGCTCTATGGCATTCTACGCCGTCCCGGCAATAAGCACCAATGCCGAGCGCTCCGCATGATGAAAACTAACTGGAGTCAATCGCCATGAGTTTGGAAACAGTCGATCAACTTGCTGGCAGTCGATGATCGCGGCTACGATTTAGTTTAATACTATCGTAAACTTCCATGTATGATCCCCCCCCGCAGCCCGACTACGGAACGCGTCGGCGAATTTGCCCCCCAAAAAACTGCGCGGCGTATTGTAGCGAGACCGCAAGTGCGCCGAATTGTAGCGACGTCTCTGTGGCGTATCACTCCATAATTCTTGGGGAGGTGCAGAGTCGCATCGCCTGCCGGAGAAATTATCTCACCGTCCGAAGGATTGAAAGCCTCGGCGTACGGCTGATGCAAAGGATTCCAGATTAGATTCCATGGATAAATGGGATATTTAAGTCCGATAACCTACGATGGATAGGCAAAATGGCCATTCGCTTGATTTACCACAACTATTGCTATAATTAAGTTGTCTACGCCGATGCAACAAATGCTACCGTTCGGCGTTGGTGGAGATAGGGAGAGGCGATTGCGCCTCGCGGAAGTGCCAAGAATTGGGTCGATGCGGATGCGATCTGAATGATGGGTGGCGATTGAGATGCACTTATTTGATGAGGACTCGGGCGGAACGAATGAATGTCTCCAAGCCGAGTCCGATGAAGGAGTGTGGATCATGAAGGTCAGTCATAAACAATTGAACGTGTTACGGATCAGTATTGGGAAAGCGGCGGCCTTGGCGGTAGGTGCGATGCTGATCGGTGCCGCTGTGCTGACGCCGACGGGGTCGGCCCAGGCGCGAGTGTTCGTCGGAGTGGGGTTCAATTTCGGTGTGCCGGTGTTTCGGGCACCGGTGTACTGCCCGCCACCGGTTGTTTATTCACCGCCCCCTACGGTCGTATACGCCCCGCCACCCGTGGTTTATCAATCTCCGCCGGTCGTCCCGGCGGCAGCACCCACGTACGTCAATACCCCGGCTCCCGCGCCGACGGTGACCTATCCGCCACCGATCACGTACACTCCGCCAGGATTGGTCAACCAGACGCCGGTGCCAACGCCTGTATATACCACACCGCTGACACCGACATACGTTGCCCCATACAGCTACACGCCGACGTATGACGTACCGACTTACGCACCGCCGGTGTACACCTCTCCGGTTTATGTGCCACCGGTTTATGTCGCACCAAGATTTATCTATCGCCCTTACTGCCGTCCCTATTTTTATCACCCGATATTCCACCCCTATTTCTACCATCCGTTTTATCACCCGTACTTCTGCCATCCGCGGTTTGGTGCGGGTATACACGTCGGGTTTATATTCCATTGACGCGGGGTGAGTGGTAGCAGCGGTAGTTGCGGTAACTGCTCGAGCCAAAATGGGTGTATCCTCCTTCAAGGGCCTGCCTTCACGGGCGGGCCTATTTTTTTTGTCTGATTTCCCGGAAAGACTGATATTGCGATTCGCCGCCGATCCCATCGCGGTGCCGGGCCATTGGCTGGATAAGTCTGGAAGCGTTTGACACGGGTTGTCTGCGCGCATAGCATAGCTCCAGACAATTGAAGACCGCTCTTATCCAGAGTGCCTGAGGGACGGGCCCGTTGAAGGCACAGCAACCCATGCGGACGGTCAACTGACCGATGTCGTGAACAGGGTGCTAATTCCCTCCCGCTCGCATAAC
>JAJZNY010000206.1 GCA_021852245.1 Planctomycetota bacterium
TCAGGCGGCCATGAATTCGCTTGATCTCAAAGTCAAGGCTTCCCCAACCCGCTGGATGCAGAACATGAATGATGCCGCCATCCGGGTGTTTCCATTGTTTCCAATATTTACGGTTGATGGCCTCTGCCGCCGGCCACGCCACGATTTGACTTCCCACGTGAGGAGGCCAATTGGCACCGTCGGCATAATACGCCTCCGACGTGTGCCTGTGGACCTTATTCAGCAGCCCCATAATTTGCGCCCACCGCCGCGCAAAGCGTATATTAAAAATATCATGGATCGCTCCATGATAAGACGCTTTTGATTGCGCTTGCGCCGCCGGGTAGCGAGCCAACACCTGCTTTCGGCCGTTGATCCAGAGTTGATCCGTCCTGAGGCCGGCCGGCACCCGTGCCTCCATGATGCCGTGCCTCCAAGGCCGCCAATGCAACTGCAGGATTCGGCTTCCACTGACAATCACTCGTGCGCCGGGCGCAGCGACATAGCGAATGGGGCTTTGCGGTGAGCCGGAATCTGCGGCGGTGAACACAAGAGGTTTGGTCAGATCATAGGTGCCGGCGCTGATCATCACCGTTACACCCCCGACCGGAAACTTTCCACCGGCCTTGAGCCGGCGAATGGCGGCTTGTGCCCCGGCTAGCGTGCGAAGAGGCTCGGTGGCTGAACCGCTGGCTGAGTTGTGGCCATGGGGCGCTACAAACAGCGTCAGTCCCGGTGGGGGGACAAGGCTGGCGGCTCGGCCGACGAGAACGCCGCCGCTGCACGTAACAACGGCGATCAAGGCACAAACCAACCATTTGCAATGAATTGATTTCATCGGGTCTCCGGCCGCGTCTATTTTTACCTGGCGGTCAGTAGTTCTCCACGCCTTTCGGTTGTTCAGTCTCACAAAAGTCCGAACGCACTGATTATCCTGGTTCGCAGCGGCAATACAAAGGGACATTACAGGTAATCATAGTAGCATAAAGTGGTCAAAATTCTGATATCTGCCGGATGAGTGGAGCGGCCGGGCACTGGCCAACGCAGCATGGCTGCACTCACTGACAAAGTCTGTCGACGGCGTATTGCGAATCCGTAAGCTCACGGCGCCGGGCTTGGGTTGCATGAGCCCGGCGGTATACCACCGTTGAGGTTTTACAGCAGCACCTGGTCGCACTTTTCAAACAGATAGCCTCGCCGGCAGGAAACCACCGATTCGCCCGAAACGTCCTGATGGTCGTATTGTCCCAAGGCCGGTACCGAGGCATTTCGTCGCACGAAAACCGGCGTAAAATGTCGTACAATAGCGGTGGCCAAAGTGTCGAAGCGACAGGAGGTTGCGTGCCGCGGATTTTGGGGTTCCATCCAGATACAACGATGCTTATCGCGGCCGGCCTCGCCATTCCCATCGGTCTGGTGCTGTGGCTCAATTCCGTCAAAGAGGCGATGGTACTCATTACCGTATTCCTTTCAGCACTCGGCTTTCTGGCGCCATGGCTGCTCCCGCTCGACCATTTGAATTTTCTCTCCCGTGTTGCAATCGGCTTGGGCGGGGTGGTGCTGGGAATTATTCTCGGCACCCTCTGTTTCAGGCTCTCGCAGGCCGTTCTGCTGGCGCTGATCGTGGGGGGGATATTGGGCGGCGGGCTCGCGTATCACGACGGTGCCTTTGCATCTCACCCCGCAGTGGTGGCGAAATCGCACGGTGCGAAGTCTCGCCCGGTGCCTTCGGCCACGCATCCGGTCACCGTATACAGAAAAATTATAAATAAAATACGAAAAACAGCGGTGCATCTCTGCAAGGTTGTCCGCTCATCCCTCCAGCGTCTTCCCGCTCAGCAGGCCGGAGGTGTCTACGCTCTGGCCATCGGTTCCGCGCTCATCACCCTGCTCGTGGCATTCATTTTTCCGGAATTGGCCTCATTGGCGGGCGGCGTGTGGGCCGGATCACTCCTGATGCTGGGCGGCGCGCTTATCTGGCTGAAATACTGGCAGCCGACATGGGCGGGAAATTTTGAAACCGCGCTCTGGCCGCAGGTCACCTTTCTGCTGCTTTTGGTCATCGGCACGGCCTTGCAGAGTCGTCACCTCTTCAAACTCAGGGCCGCTCGGAAATCCGCCAAAGCGGATGGAGGTAAAAAATCCAAAGGGTCCGGGGAGAAAAAATGACCCGCATCGCCGCTGCATCATTCACCGGCGGGGGGGTATCGGCAACCGCAGGGGCAATATCTTCCGGCCCACCGGCAGTTGTGCCGCCCGCTCTGGCTCACCTTCCATTGGCCGTTGGACTGGTGCTTCTCATCGTCGGTCTCATCATGATGATCGGCGCGCGTCGCCACCACAAGGCCATTGTGGTTCTCCTTTCCGCCGCATTCGGTTGGTATGCCGCGCTCTCTCTTGCCCATGCATCTCCCGTTACCGCCATCATCTATGCGGCCGTCGGTACCTTGGCGGGTTTGCTGCTTCTCGGAATCATGCGCCTCGCGGTAGTGCTCTCCTCCGCCGCCGTCGGAGCGATGATGGGCGCGGCAATCTGGAGTACGCTCCAGCGGCCGCCCGATTTCTGGTGGCTTTCGGCAGCCGCAGGATTCATTATCCTGGGTTTTGCGGCGTCGCTGCTCTATGACCGTCTTGTCATATTCGGCTGTACGATGCTGGGAGCTGGTGGCGCCGTTATTGGGGCGGCGGTTGTGTTGCTCCATGCCGGTTACGCGGCGCAGGTAAGTCGGCTTTGCGGGCCTCGCACCCAGTGGCCGCTGCGCTTGGCGGTAGCCGTACTTGCAGTAACCCTATTGAGTTTGCTGATACAACTGGTGGATACGCCCAAGCAGGAAGATTCAAAAGGTGAATAGGTAAAAAGCTCGATGGAAAATCGAAATCGTAACAATCTGAGTCTCCATATCGATACCCTCGGAGATGATCTCCGTTACGCGGTGAAGGTGGCCGCTGAATCGGGTTATGCGGGCGTTGCCGTCGGCATCAGTCATCCCCAATTGGCGGCTGCAGATTTTGGCATGACGGCACGCCGACATTTCATGAAAATGCTGCAATCCAGAGATCTCAAGCTCTCCGCTGTCCGTGTCGGTGCAGGAGTCATGGGATGCAGCAACTGGAATCATGCTGAACGGTTGATCCATCAGACGCAGCGGGCGCTGCAAATGGCTCGCGATTGCCGGGCGGGCGCGGTGATTATTTATCTCGGCGAACCTCCTGCGGGGCCGATTTCCGGCAACACCGGCCCGGCGGCATCCACGCCGGATGACCAGAACGGGGGAGACGTTGAGGCGATCAGCCGATCGGTTATGGATGAAATTCTCGCGGCAGGCGATCGGGTTGGAATTCAGATTGCCCTGAGTTCCGGGCACGCAGCGTGGTTGGCATCGATATTAAAAAAACATGTCAGTAAAACCGTTGGCGCCGCCCTGGATTCCGCACGGGTGCTGGCGGCGGGATATTCTCCGCCGGACGCCGCCGTCGAACTGGCCGGTATGATCCACACTTGGATATGCGCCGATGCGGTGCGCAGCGGTGGGGCCTCACAGAATGTTCTGCTGAGCAGCGGCCGGGGAGATTTTCGAGCAGTCGCCGATGTGCTGGACGAGCAGGATTTCTCCGGGCCGGTTATTGTCGATATCCGCGGGCTGGCCGATCCGTCATCAGCGGCGGGCCACGCTGCCCGATTGCTGCTGGAAGTGATGCAGCGCAATTCGTCATCATCGCAGCGCGGGTGAAGAGTGCCCGCGCTGGCGCACTGCCCTCGCAGGGCCTCTGGCATAGGGAGGATGCACGTATGTCCAATACGCAACCCGTCATACCAATCATCCACCGCCTTTCGGCAACGCCTTCCACCCAGTTGCTCGCGGCGCAGCGAACGGCTGTTCTGATGACGGAAGACGGCCCCCCATCCATCGGTTATTGCGAGGCTTGGATCGCACAGACGCAGCTGCGCGGTCGCGGGCAGCATCACCGGCCGTTTGCCAGCCCATCGGGCGGATTTTACGTGAGCCTGCTTTTGACTCTCGGCCGCCCCGTGGGCATCGAAATACTTCCCCTTGCCGTGGGATGGCAATGTGCAAGGGCTTTGACCGTGCTTGGGTGCCCGCCCGTTACCATTCGCTGGCCCAACGATTTATGCCTCGATGGCAGAAAACTCGGCGGCATTTTGTGCCAGTCGGTTATCAATGGCGACCGCTGTCTGGCGGTCATCGGCGTCGGTATTAACACCAATTCCCATCTTCGCGATTTTCCCGACGAACTTCAGCCATTTATCACCACACTTGCCGAACATGGGGTGGCTGTCGATCACGAAGTCCTCCTGCAGCATTTTGTAACCGCCATGCAGGAATTACTGGATCCCGATGAAGTGGCGCGCTGTGCGGTGCAGGCGGCGACGCTTGATGCGGCGCGTGGTCGGAAAATCACGGCAATTGTTGATGGCGTTGAAGTTGAGGGTATCTCGCAGGGTTGGGGAGAGGATGGGCATCTGCGACTTGACACGCGGGATGGCACCCGTGAACTCCTCTCCGCCACCATCACCAAGATTGATGGACGGAGGGTACGTCCTGAGGATTAACCGGAGATTTTGGCAACGGTTGTCGATGACGCAGCGTCGCAAGCATAACTCTGATTTGACAATAGCGCCCGCCGTCAATAACCTACAATTTTGATAGACATTGCGGAGGTATCATATGGGCAAATTGTACGCAAACATTACTCAGACGATGGGCAATACACCGATGGTGCGCATCAATCGGCTTGTTCCGCCGGATCACGCTACGGTTTATGCGAAATGCGAATTTTTTAACCCCTTGGGCAGCGTCAAAGACCGTATCGGCGTTGCTATGATTGAGGCCGCTGAAAAACAGGGGGCGATTAAAAAAGACACCATCATCATGGAGGCAACCTCAGGTAATACCGGCATCGCCTTGGCTTTTGTCTGTGCGGCCAAGGGGTACAAACTTAAATTGTTCATGCCGGAAAGTATGTCGCTCGAGCGCCGCAAATTGCTGCGCATTATGGGCGCTGAACTGGTCCTTACCCCCGCCTCAGAAGGAATGCCTGGTGCGATCCGCCGTTGCAATGAGGCCGCCGCCGCAGATAAAAATGCGATCATCGCCAAGCAGTTTGAAAATCCCGCCAATGTCGAAATTCACGCCAAAACCACAGCCGAAGAAATCTGGCGCGATACCGACGGCAAGATCGATTGTATTGTCTCCGCCGTCGGCACGGGTGGAACCATCTCCGGAGTTGCCAGTGTTCTGAAAAAACGCAATCCGCAGTTCAAGGCAATTGCGGTTGAGCCTGCCACTTCGCCGGTGATTACGCAGTTCCGGGCGGGGCAACCGCTCAAACCCGGCCCCCATAAAATTCAGGGCGCTGGCGCGGGTTTCATCCCCGCCAATCTCCACACCGATCTGGTCGATGACATCATTCAGGTAACCAATGAAGACGCCTTTGCATGGGCCCGCCGACTGGCAGCCGAAGAGGGGATTCTCGCCGGCATCAGCTCCGGAGCCAACATCTGCGCCGCCGCTCAGGTTGCGGCACGCCCGGAAATGAAGGGCAAAACCATCGTCACCATCATGTGCTCAACCGGCGAACGCTACATCAGCACGGCCATGTATGACGGCCTCGACGGGTAAGCTCGGTTTAGCGCGGACGCGGGGGTGCATATCATCCTGCGGTCGGCAGGATTCGGTGGATATGGATATTTATCGCACAGCTCGCGCCAGTGCCTCGGCCCCCGCTCAGCCGCTTCTCGATCTCCTTGATCCGATCGTGGCTGAATATGTCGATGGCATTTCGCCCGATGCACTCGCCGTCTGGGATATTCGCCGTCATGACGCCGGGACCTGTTCATTGCATCTATGTCTGTGCGACGATTGGGCCCATGTTCACTGTGAATTCCGCCGCGACGAAATGCCGCCGGATTCCGATCTCCATTCGCTCATCGCCCGTAAATTGGCCACCTTCACCGATCCTCGGCGGCGCGTCCTTTTCAAAGTCCGCGCGGGAACATTTGCTCACGACGATCTGACCCATCTTCGCCAATCGCTGAATTTAATACCAGGCATCGCGCATCGTGGGCTTAAGGTTGAGAACCGGTGTGAATTTATTCCCTGCAATGCTTATGTACCTGCCACAGCTTTCCGCGTAACGGATTTTACCCTTGAAGTCGATGCCGCAGCCGCCGGCGACGTTGCCGATGCCCTGCGATCCAACGGGTTTGAAATTGAATCTCGCTCGCGCGTTTAGAAAGGGCGGGGCCATGCGCATGCCATTGGAT
>JAJZNY010000362.1 GCA_021852245.1 Planctomycetota bacterium
TCAGGCGGCCATGAATTCGCTTGATCTCAAAGTCAAGGCTTCCCCAACCCGCTGGATGCAGAACATGAATGATGCCGCCATCCGGGTGTTTCCATTGTTTCCAATATTTACGGTTGATGGCCTCTGCAGCCGGCCACGCCACGATTTGACTTCCCACGTGAGGAGGCCAATTGGCACCGTCGGCATAATACGCCTCCGACGTATGCCTGTGGACCTTATTGAGCAGCCCCATAATTTGCGCCCACCGCCGCGCAAAGCGTCTATTAAAAATATCATGGATCGCTCCATGATAAGGAGCTTTGGATTGCGCTTGCGCCGCCGGGTAGCGAGCCAACTCCTGCTTTCGGCCGTTGATCCAGAGTTGATCCGTCCTGAGGCCGGCCGGCACCCGTGCCTGCATGATGCCGTGCCTCCACGGCCGCCAATGCAACCGCAGGCTCCGGCTTCCACTGACAGTCACTCGTGCGCCGGGCGCAGCGACATAGCGAATGGGGCTTTGCGCTGAGCCGGAATCTGCGGCGGTGAACACAAGCGGTTTGCGCAGATCATAGGTGCCGGCGCTGATCATCACCGTTACACCCCCGACCGGAAATTTTCCACCGGCCTTGAGCCGGCGAATGGCGGCTTGTGCCCCGGCCAGCGTACGAAGAGGCTCGGCGGCTGAACCGCTGGCTGAGTTGTGGCCATGGGGCGCTACAGATAGCGTCAGTCCCGGTGGGGGGGTGAGGCTGGCGGCTCGGCCGACGAGAACGCCGCCGCTGCAGATAACAACGGCGATCAAGGTACACAGGAACGATTTGCAATGAATTGGCTTCATCGGGTCTCCGGCCGCGTCTATTTTTATCTGACACCCAGTATTCGTTCACGCCTTTCGGTTGTTCAGTCTCACAAAGAGTCCGAACACATCCCATGCTCGCAGCGGCAATACAAAGGGAATTTACCACTCATCACTGTAGCATAAAGTGGTCAAAATTGTGATATCTGCCGGATGAGTGGAGCGGCCGGGCACTGGCCAACGCAGCATGGCTGCACTCACTGACAAAACCTGCCAACGGCGTATTGCGAATCCGTAAGCTCACGGCGCCGGGCTCGGGTTGCATGAGCCCGGCGGTATACCACTTTTGTGGTTTTACAGCAGCACCTGGTCGCGCTTGTCAAACAGATAGCCTCGCCGACAGGAAACCACCGATTCACCCGGGACGTCCTGATAGTGGTATTGTCCACAGCCCGGTACCGAGGCATTTCGTCGCGCGAAAACCGGCGTAAAATGTCGTACAATAACGGCGGCCACAGTGTCGAAGCGACAGGAGGTTGCGTGCCGGGGATTTTGGGATTCCATCCAGATACAACGATGCTCATCGCGGCCGGCCTCGCCATTCCCATCGGTCTGGTGCTGTGGCTTAATTCCGTCAAAGAGGCGATGGTCCTTATTACCGTATTCCTTTCAGCGCTCGGTTTTCTCGCACCATGGCTGCTCCCGCTTGACCATTTGAATTTTCTCTCCCGTGTTGCAATCGGTTTGGGCGGGGTGGTGGTAGGAATTATTCTCGGTACCCTCTGTTTCAGGCTCTCGCAGGCCGTTCTGCTGGCGCTGATCGTGGGGGGGATATTGGGCGGCGGGCTCGCGTATCACGACGGTGCCTTTGCATCGCACCCCGCAGTGGTGGCGAAATCGCACGGTGCAAAGTCCCGCCCGGTGCATGCGGCAACGCATCCGGTCGCCGTACACAGAAAAATTATAAATAAAATACGAAAAACAGCGGTGCATCTCTGCAAGGTTGTCCGCTCATCCCTTCAGCGTCTTCCCGCTCAGCAGGCCGGAGGTGTCTATGCTCTGACCATCGGTTCCGCTCTCATTACCCTGCTCGTGGCCTTCATTTTTCCGGAATTGGCCTCATTGGCGGGCGGCGTCTGGGCCGGATCACTGCTGATGCTAGGCGGCGCGATCATCTGGCTGAAATATTGGCAACCAAAATGGGCGGGAAATTTTGAAACCGCGCTCTGGCCACAGGTCACCTTTCTGCTGCTTTTGGTCATCGGCACGGCCTTGCAGAGTCGTCACCTCTTCAAACTCAGGGCGGCTCGGAAATCCGCCAAAGCGGACGGTAGTAAAAAATCCAAAGGGTCCGGGGAGAAAAAATGACCCGCATCGCCGCTGCATCATTCGCCGGCGGGGGAGTATCGGCAACCGCAGGGGCAATATCGTCTGGACCACCGGCAGTTGTGCCGCCCGCTCTGGCTCACCTCTCACTGGCCGTTGGACTGGTGCTTCTCATTATCGGCCTCATCATGATGATCGGCGCGCGTCGACACCACAAGGCCATTGTGGTTCTCCTTTCTGCCGCCTTCGGTTGGTATGCCGCGCTCTCTCTTGCCCATGCATCACCCGTTACCTCCATCATCTATGCGGCGGTCGGCACCTTGGCGGGTTTGCTGCTTCTCGGAATCATGCGCCTCGCGGTGGTGCTCTCCTCCGCCGCCGTCGGCGCGATGATGGGGGCCGCAATCTGGAGCACACTCCAGCGGCCGCCCGATTTCTGGTGGCTTTCGGCAGCCGCAGGATTCATTATCCTGGGTTTTGCAGCGTCGCTGCTCTATGACCGTCTTGTCATATTCGGCTGTACGATGCTCGGAGCGGGTGCCGCCGTGATTGGGGCGGCGGTTGTGTTGCTCCATGCCGGTTACGCGGCGCAGGTAAGTCGGCTTTGCGGGCCTCGCACTCAGTGGCCGCTGCGCTTGGCGGTGGCGGTACTCGCGGTAACCCTGCTGAGTTTGCTGATACAACTGGTGGATACGCCCAAGCAGGAAGATTCAAAAGGTGAATAGGTAATTGGATGGAAAATCGAAATCGTAACAATCTGAGTCTCCACATCGATACCCTCGGAGATGATCTCCGCCACGCGGTGAAGGTGGCCGCTGAATCGGGTTATGCAGGCGTTGCCGTCGGCATCAGTCATCCCCAACTGGCGGCTGCAGATTTTGGCGTGACGGCGCGCCGGCATTTCCTGAAAATACTGCAATCCAGAGATCTCAAACTCTCCGCCGTCCGTGTCGGTGCAGGAGTCATGGGATGCAGCAACTGGAATCATGCTGAACGGTTGATCCATCAGACCCGACGGGCGCTGCAAATGGCTCGCGATTGTCGGGCAGGCGCGGTGGTTATTTATCTCGGCGAACCTCCCGCGGGGACAATCCCCGGCAACACCGACCGGGCAGCATCAAAGTCTGGTTGTAATAACGGAGGAGACGTCGAGGCGATCACCCGGTCGGTTATGGATGAAATTCTCGCGGCAGGCGATCGGGTCGGAATTCAACTCGCCCTGAGCTCAGGGCATGCGGCCTGGCTGGCATCAATATTAAAAAAACATGTCAGTAAAACCGTTGGCGCTGCCTTGGATTCCGCCCGGGTGCTCGCTGCGGGATATTCTCCGCCGGACGCCGCCGTCGAACTGGCCGGTATGATCCATGCTTGGATATGCGCCGATGCGGTGCGCAGCGGTGGGGCCACTCAGAGTGTCCTGCTGGGCAGTGGCCGGGGAGATTTTCGAGCAGTCGCCGATGTGCTGGACGAGCAGGATTTTTCCGGGCCGGTTATTGTCGATATCCGCGGGCTGGCCGATCCGTCATCAGCGGCGGGCCACGCCGCCCGATTGCTGCTCGAAGTGATGCAGCGCAAATCGTCATCGTCGCAGCGCGGGTGAAGAGTGCCCGCGCTGATCTGCCGCCGTCGCAGGGCCTCTGGCATAGGGAGTATGCACGTATGTCCAGCACGCAACCCATCATGCCGATTATCCACCGCCTTTCGGCAACGCCGTCCACCCAGTTGCTCGCGGCACAGCGAACGGCTGTTCTGATGACGGAAGACCGCCCCCCACCCATCGGTTATTGCGAGGCCTGGATCGCAGAGACGCAGTTGCGCGGTCGCGGGCAACACCACCGGCCGTTTGCCAGCCCCCCGGGCGGATTTTACGTGAGTCTGCTTTTGACTCTCAGCCGTCCCGTGGGCATCGAAATACTTCCCCTTGCCGTGGGATGGCAGTGTGCAAGGGCTTTGACCACCCTCGGGTGCCCGCCCGTTACCATTCGCTGGCCCAACGATTTATGCTTCGATGGCAGAAAACTCGGCGGCATTTTGTGCCAGTCGGTGATCAATGGCGACCGCTGTCTGGCGGTCATCGGCGTCGGTATTAACACCAATTCCCATCTTCGCGATTTTCCTCACGAACTTCAGCCATTTATCACCACGCTTGCCGAAAATGGGGTGGCTGTCGACCACGAAGCACTCCTGCAGCATTTTGTAACCGCCATGCAGGAATTGCTGAATCCCGATGAAGTGGCACGCTGTGCGGTGCAGGCGGCGACGCTTGATGCGGCGCGTGGTCGGCAAATCACGGCAATTGTTGATGGCGTTGAAGTTGAGGGTATATCGCAGGGTTGGGGTGAGGATGGGCATCTGCGACTTGACACGCGGGATGGCACCCGTGAACTCCTCTCCGCCACCATCACCAAGATTGATGGACGGAGGGTACGTCCTGAGGATTAGCTGGAGATGTTGGCAACGGTTGTCGATGACGCAGCGTCGCAAGCATAACTCTGATTTGACAATAGCGCCCGCTGTCAATAACCTACAATTTTGATAGACATTGCGGAGGTATCATATGGGCAAATTGTACGCAAATATTACTCAGACGATGGGCAATACACCGATGGTGCGCATCAATCGGCTTGTTCCGCCGGATCACGCGACGGTTTATGCGAAATGCGAATTTTTTAACCCCTTGGGCAGCGTCAAAGACCGTATCGGCGTTGCCATGATTGAGGCCGCTGAAAAACAGGGGGCGATTAAAAAAGACACCGTCATCATGGAGGCAACCTCAGGTAATACCGGCATTGCTTTGGCCTTTGTCTGTGCAGCCAAGGGATACAAACTTAAATTGTTCATGCCGGAAAGCATGTCGCTGGAGCGCCGCAAATTGCTTCGCATTATGGGCGCTGAACTGGTCCTTACCCCCGCTTCGGAAGGAATGCCCGGTGCCATCCGCCGTTGCAATGAAGCCGCCGCCGCAGATAAAAATGCGATCATCGCCAAGCAGTTCGAAAATCCCGCCAATGTCGAAATTCACGCCAAAACCACAGCCGAAGAAATCTGGCGCGATACCGACGGCAAGATCGATTGTATTGTCTCCGCCGTTGGCACCGGTGGAACCATCTCCGGAGTTGCCAGCGTTCTGAAGAAACGCAATCCGCAGTTCAAGGCAATTGCGGTTGAGCCTGCCACTTCGCCGGTGATTACGCAGTTCCGGGCGGGGCAACCGCTCAAACCCGGCCCCCATAAAATTCAGGGCGCTGGCGCGGGTTTCATCCCCGCTAATCTCCACACCGATCTGGTCGATGACGTCATTCAGGTAACCAATGAAGACGCCTTTGCATGGGCCCGCCGGCTGGCAGCCGAAGAGGGAATTCTCGCCGGCATCAGCTCCGGAGCCAACATCTGCGCCGCCGCTCAGGTTGCGGCACGCCCGGAAATGAAGGGCAAAACCATCGTCACCATCATGTGCTCAACCGGCGAACGTTACATCAGCACGGCCATGTATGACGGCCTCGACGGGTAGGCTCGGTTTAGCGCGAACGCGGGGGTGCGTATAATCCTGCGGTCGGCAGGATTCGGTGGATATGGATATTTATCGCACAGCTCGCGCCAGTGCCTCGGCCTCCGCTCAGCCGCTTCTCGATCTCCTTGATCCGATCGTGGCTGAATATGTCGATGGCATTTCGCCCGATGCACTCGCCGTCTGGGATATTCGCCGTCATGACGCCGGGACCTGTTCATTGCATCTGTGTCTGTGCGACGATTGGGCCCATGTTCACTGTGAATTTCGCCGCGACGAAATGCCGCCGGATTCCGATCTCCATTCGCTCATCGCCCGTAAATTGGCCACCTTCACCGATCCCCGGCGGCGCGTCCTGTTCAAAGTCCGCGCAGGAACATTTGCACACGACGATCTGACCCATCTTCGCCAATCGCTGAATTTAATACCGGGCATCGCGCATCGTGGGCTTAAGGTTGAGAACCGGTGCGAATTTATTCCCTGCAACGCTTATGTACCTGCCACAGCCTTCCGCGTAACCGATTTTACCCTTGAAGTCGATGCCGCAGCCGCCGGCGACGTTGCCGATGCCCTGCGATCCAACGGGTTTGAAATTGAATCTCGCTCGCGCGTTTAGAAAGGGCGGGGCCATGCGCATGCCATTGGAT
>JAJZNY010000297.1 GCA_021852245.1 Planctomycetota bacterium
AATCCGTCACCTTCCCTCTCGGTAAACAGCCCGCCACACTTGCCATGGCTGCTGGTTATCCTTCGCAGACACCTGCGGGACCGGCCGAATCTCAAAAGCTCGGTGTAACAGTTTCGCCGGTCACGCCCAAGACCGCCAAGATGTATGGATTATCCTCGCCGCACGGTGTTCTCGTGACGGGATTGCAATCTGGCAGCATCCTGCTCGAGGACGGCGTGGAACCGGGGGATATCATCGTCAGCGTTCAAGGCCACCGGGTGAATTCTCCTGCCCAATTCAATCGTATTCTGAAGAAACTGAATCTCGCTAAAGGGATTCGGATGTCGGTCAGAGGACGCTCCGGAACTGAACGATACATCTTTGTTCAGAAAAACTGATATCGCGACAGTGCAGCTTCGGCTGACAAGGCCTATTCTCCTCATGGGCCTCCCTCAAGCGAGCCTCGACGGTTTAATCCGTCGGGGCTTGTTTTTCTCACCTGATTTCGGAATACACCCGAAGGAAAACACAAAAGAGGCCGTCACCCTGAAGGATATTTTGGAAGGGCATTTATTCTTGTCGAAGGGGGCGGTAACCTAATCCGCCCTGACAGAACCAACCAACCTGAAACATGTCATACCCGGTACGACATCATGAAGGGCCGCACCTATATGTATTTTGAGGGTATGCCACATTTGATATCGCGGATATGCCCACAGATTCCCGGGTATTATCTGAGAGAAAGTCTGTTAAGGTATCGTGCCTGGTGGTCAATACGAGTTCACTCGCCGCGGGAGCGGATTATTCCACCCGCCCCCGCACTCCCACCCGGCCTTGCAACTCTCTTCCCTACTTCGGTGGGGCGGTCGGAGCCACGCCGAATCCTCGCGCCCACTATGCCTTCTTAACGAAACGGACCACACGAGTTAATTACCGTTTATGCGTGCGAAACCTAAACGTTCAAGTAGGATCAGAAACGGGGGCTGAACAACCACTTAATATAACATAACATAGGGATGATTCAATCAAGACGTTCGCAATTGAGGTAGGAAATGAAACGCCAAAATTTTGTCGCATACATCATGAATGTTACCTGTATCGTTTGCCTATCATTGGTTCTACCGGCTACCGCCGCATCGAGGCAAAACAAGTTTGCGACCGAGACAATGGGTTTGCCAAAATGGCACCTGATCACGACACCTTCTCCCATCGCGGAACCCTATCCAGAACTTCACGGCGGCTCATTCTCCGGTCCAAAGGTGAAATGGTCGCCTGACCCGCTGGTGGCGTATCGATGGAGACACCCGAAAGCGGATTCCGGCCTTCAAACGTATATCCTCACGCCGGTCGCAGTAAGTACCCGCACACCGAATTCGTTTTCCAATCTTGAGTCGGTGACCCGCCGACGTTGCGATATTACCGTCAAGGGGACCGGCGCCTTTCGTGTCGATTTTGGAACTGAAAGTGCGGCATGGGTTGAATTTGACAGCCCGGATCTCAGCGGCTGCAAGGTGCAGATGGGTGTAAGCGAATTCAACGCCCCGGCTCACGAACCCAACCATGCCATCGCTGTACCCGAGAAAATCGGCAATACCTATAGACTGAAGCTCAATAAGAAATATTACGAGGGCGTCCGGCTCGCGTGGATATATGTTCGCGACTTTTCAGGTAAGCCGTGGCATATTACCGCAGTGCGGGCTCTCTGCCAGATAAAACCGACAAATTACAACGGTAGTTTCTCATGCAGTGATTCTATGCTCACCCGTATATGGTATACGGGCGCCTACACCGTGAAGCTGAATCTGTTGAAAAGCTATTTTGGCGCCATTCTGATGGATCGGGGCGATCGCATTTCATGGGTGGGGGATGCCCATATCGCCCAGTCGACCGCATTGGCCGCGTTTGGAAATTTTAATTTCGTTCGACACAATCTCAATATCTCCGCCGGTAAAGGGAACAACATTGCCAGCTACTACCTGTATTGGGTATTAAGCCTCGTGGATTATTATCGCTACACCGGCGATTCGGCCGAACTTCAGAAATATCAGCCTCTGGTGCGCAAACTTCTGCATCAGGCGGCCGCCAACCTCGCACATCCGCGGATCGGGTTTTACGGATGGGGTGATCGACTTGGAGGATTCGCCAGCGCAGAGAATCCTCAGACGCGGCAGGCCTATCGGATGCTTTTTGTGGAGACTTGCCGACGAGTGGCGTGGGCCTTCGGCAAAGACGGACACAGACATCTGCGGTCCGTTTATCTGAAAATGGCGGATACCTATGTGGAAAAAATTCAGAGCCGTCCTGCATGGGTGAACTGGGCTGATATTTTGCCGCCAGCGACGGCATCAACGCGGGTATCCCCACATCGGCGCAGAAGCGAATCCTTTATCGTCGCTGTTTTGCAGACAGATTGGATCGCATCGCACTTTCGCCATTCAACGAATATTTTGTGGTTGAGGCGATGGCACGTTTGCACCGGTGGGATCAGGCAATGGAAACCGTGCTGGATGATTGGGGTGGACAGATTCATTATGGCGGCACAACATTTTTTGAAGTCTATGAACCAGGTTGGAACAAGATAATCCGCACCAATGGTGGCATCCCAAGCATGATCTGCGGTCCTACCAGTCTTTGCCACCCGTGGAGTTCAGGATGCACGACATGGCTTACCCAATGGGTAGCAGGCATCCGTCCCACGACACCTGGTTTCGCGACGGTGGATATCATTCCACACCTGGGGCGAACCTTGACATGGGTAGAAGCCACGGCGCCGACACCACACGGTACTATCGCCGAATCCTTGAATGTTAATAGCGGGATCGGAAAATTCATTATTCCCCCCGGCGTTGTAGCCAGAATTGGTGTTCCCAAGGTTGATCGTCAGATCACCTCCCTGACCGTCAACGGGCATGCCGTGTGGCGGAATGGACACTTTTTGGAGTGTCCCGGCGTTAAAAAGGTGGAGCAGACACAAAATTTTGTTTACTTGATCGGCGTGGCCACCGGGCGCTATTCGCTGAGAATGGCTTATCGCGGTCGGACACCTCCATTCCTGCCGGAGCCATTCATCTACCCCGTTAAAGTGTTGGGCCAGGATTCGATCACACAAGGTAATTGGGGGGGGATTTATGGCCGTGATGGGTATGTTCTGTTCGCAGACGGGCCGCACGACACCGATATTGAACGTCTTCCGTCTTACGTGCAATCAGTGCATGGTCGATGGGGGCATAAGACGCGGTGGCCAACCTCCGGGGCTGATGTCCGCGCTCTGGCCATCAATTCCCGTAATGGATTGCATCATCGCCCGGCGGGGGTTTTTTATTCCGATCTCACGTCTCAGGCACCTCAGTCCGTGGTTGATATTCGTCTTAAACATCGACGGCATTATCGATTGGCCTTATACGCCGTCGATTTTGATCGTCAGCATCGTAAGGAAACTATCATGGTTCACGATCTGCGCACTGGAAAACTCCTTGCGCCCGTGCAGGCCTTTTCCCATTTCTCCCGGGGAAAATACATGGTCTTTGAGTGTGACGGAAGCGTGCGGATAACCATGAGTCCGATTCGGGGCGGCAATGCGGTGTTAAGCGGAGTGTTTTTCGATCCCCCAGGCGGATGACAATATCGCGGTTCTGGGTATCGAAATTCAAATGCCTCGCGGCCTATCGAAACCAAGCTCATCATGGTGAGACCTTGGTTCATCCTCATGTCCACTTGCATGGTTGAACGATCCGGAAATCTGAGGACTGCTGACACTCGCTAAACTCGTCAAATGAAGCTAAACTCTCCGCGTGTGGTTTGGCTTGAATGAGCGCCGTGTGAAGTCGTATAAATTGAAATCCTGGGTAAATCGGTCAGGCCGGAAAGGTCATACGGCATCGGGTGCTGCATTTTCCCGGCGGCACTGCACCTGCCTGCTGCTTGCATGCGCCGCCGCCATGGCGTCACCGCGGTTTTCCCAGGCCCTGGTGCGACCGACCGTATATCCCGTCCTGCGCCCCTCCGCGGCAATTGATCTGCCCATCACCCTCGGCGCGCCGCAGGTCTCAACGTGGAGTTCACGAAATGGAACCATCCATCTGGTCGCTGCCGGAGGAGTCATCATTCACGTCGGCTATCGCGTGCTCACGGCTCAGCAGGCGGCGATTTGGCTACGACCGTCATCCGCCACCGGGCTGCCGACCTTTCATGCCCGATTATTTCTCCTTGGAAAAGTGACGGTTCGTGACGGTCGCCATGACCAGACGGTACTCCACGCGCCGGAACTGCTGATCACCACGCATACGCAAAATACCGTCGAATTGACGCAGGGCCCTCCGCGATCAGGAGTCGACACCACCGCCGCAGTATACCAACGCGGAGAGGCGGTTATTGCTCGCGCCGAGGCGGCACCGCTTGCGGCGGCATTTACGCCGCGAATTCACATTCAGAATCTTGAGACCGCTCTGCGGCTAGGTTGGTTCGCCGAAGGTGCCCATAACGTCTTGATTCCGGAACCGGTGCTTTCAACCGCACGGCAAAATGTCGCCAAGGCGTCAAAGCCGGTTCAGCCTCCCATGGTATTTGCTACCGGTCAGAACTTGACAGTTGAACAGGTAGGTCAGCAGCGAGTTACCGTCGCCCGCGGCCAGTTTTATATGGTCGTTCAGCAGGGGAACGGGGGGCCACCACTTGAACTCCGCGCCGATAACGCCGTCGTGTTCAGTCCCGCCGGTCATTCCCCATCGAAAAAGTTGGTGGGACATCCGACAAGCATCAATCAAAACGTGCAGGGCATATATCTGGATGGAGATGTCACGATCACGTATGGCGATGAGTCGATTCACGCTCGCCGCGTGTATTACGACTTTACGACCAATCGGGCGATCATGCTCGATGCCGTCATGAGCACCTACGAAGTGCAGAATCATTCGCCCCTCTACATGCGGGCAAAAAAACTCCTGCAACTTGCTCAGGGCGATTTCGAGGCTAAATCCGTAAAGCTCTCCACCGATGAATTTTACGTTCCGCATTATTACATCGGTGCCAGCAGCATGGCGATTCAATCCCTCGCGGCTCCTGTGCATCGTCAAACCCACGTGTACGCGTTTCAGGCGAAAAATGTTGTTGCCAATTTCATGGGAGTGCCATTTTTCTACTGGCCGTACCTTTCGGGAACCACGCGCCAGAATCCCACTCCGCTGCGACGTATTTCGGCTGGTTACTCCAGCATTTATGGAGCTACGGTGCGAACCGACTGGGACCTTTTCGGTCTGCTCAATCAGCCATCGCCGCCCGGCCTGAAAACCGATCTGGCGATCAATGAGTATTCCAGCCGGGGACCCGGCACCGGCATTAACTCCTATTACTCCAGGGGCGACGCTCGCGGCATACTCAACAGTTTCATCATGTATGACGATGGAACGGATCAACTCGGCGCCAACCGTGACAATATTCCGCTTCCGTCTCATGTACGAGGCTTTATTTCCGGCCGCTATCAACAGCCGTTGAATCATCAATGGTCCATTGCCGTTCAAGGGTCGTACATTTCCGACCCCAACTTTCTCGAACAATACTTCCAGAATGTTTATGCGACCGCCCCGGAGCAGCAGACTTCGGTTTATCTCAAGCAGCAGCATGGGAATGAAGCGTTTACCATTCTCGGCAAGTTTCAGCTTAATCGCTTTGTGGCCAATGCCGATCTGGAAAATAATGAATACTCCGTCCAGAAATATCCGGAGGTTAAATACTGGCGCAACGGGGATAAAGTCCTCGGCCTCTTTACGTTTTATACCGAATCCAGCGGCGCTCTGCTGAATGACAAATTCAGCTCGACTACCGCAGCGGATCGGGCGCTGCAATTGAATTTCCCGGGCATCAATCCGAACGAGACGTTTGCCGACTACTATCTTAATAATGGTTGGACGAATCAGAATGTCGCCCGGCTCGATACCCGGGATGAACTGGATCTTCCCCTGGCACTGGGCCCGGTGCAATTTGATCCTTATGTCGTGGGTAGAGTGACCTACTGGGACACCAGCTTTCCCGCCAGCGGTAACCAGATTAACGGCAACACCACACGCCTCTGGGGACAGGTTGGCTTCAGGTCATCCGTCGAAATATGGAAGACCTATCACCATATTCGATCCAACTTCCTCGACGTCCATCAGCTTCGTCACATTATTGAACCGGAAATTTCGCTCTTTCAGACAGGCTCGACCGTCCAGCGCGGATATCTCCAGCCCTTCAGCCGCGATGTTGAGGGGATCACCGATGCCAGCGGCGCTCAGTTTGCT
>JAJZNY010000335.1 GCA_021852245.1 Planctomycetota bacterium
AACTCACGCTCTGGCCCACCATCTGGCCGCTGGAATTGAGCAGATACAGGTTAAGATTATTAAAACTCGTCTGGCCGGCATGCACGTTCCAGTCCAGCGTCGCGGTCACATCGTAGCTGTTGTTGCCGATCTGCGGCAGCGAAAAGTCGTAATGGTCAATCGCCTCCTGCGTGCTGCTGCTGGTGATCGTGGCGAGATTCCAACCCACGAGCGAATTTTCAATCGCGGTCTTGTCAAGCTGAAACTGCACATTCGATCCGGCCGCCTGAGTCGTCGTTGTTGAGGCCGCGTGCTGCCCACCGGCCAGATTTTCATACGAGTTATAGGCATTGACCACACCGGCGCCGTAAACCGGATCCAGCGGCGACCCGGAAGCCGTCGACGAAGTGTTCGACCATCCCGTCGGCTTGGTGGCCCCATTGAGCAGGAGCGCCTTGATGGTCATGATGTTGGATGCCGCCGTAGCGGTTCCCGCACCGCCAATATCTTCGCGTGCCGCCTGAACCAGATCCGTCGCCACGCCCGAAACCAGCGGAGCGGTATAGCTGGTTGCGCCGCCGGGAGCGGTGATATCAGCGCCGGTAACATTCGGCAGCCCCAGCGCCCCGACCGAAATCCCGTTGGGAGCCGTCGCCGGTGGATTGACATAGCCCGCAGGCGTCGTATTTGTCGTGGTACCGTCGCCGGCTGCCGAGACAAAAAGGGTGTTGTACGTCGCGGCATAGTTGTCATAACCGTAGTTGTATTCCGAAATCACATTGGCATCGGCCCCCTCCCAGATAAAGCTCTGATTCACCACCGCAGGCGAGGCATCGGTCGGCACTCCACTGGAGGTTGATCCGACCGGCGCGTATCCATTGGCGACAGTATTGTAATAGTAATAATCCGCCTCATACACATAGACGCTCGAGACGCCCGGTGCCACCCCCGAACCGGTATTGCCATAGAACAGACTCGCCACGGCCTGGGCATGGCCGGAATACTGGCCACTGCTGAACGTGGTGGGCGTGGGGCTGTAGTCCAGGAACGTAAATTGGGATGCCGACAGATTCAGATTCGTCGGATTCGGTTCAAACTCACTCAGATACGCATACGGATCACCGGGCGGATTGTAATATCCCGCCGAGGCCTCCACCTGGGCAACCGTAACGCCCGAACCGTCAATCGACGCATTGGCCTGCTGCAGGTCAGCAACGCCGATCTGCACCAGCGTCGGATTGGTTGTGACCGCGGCATGGGCGCCGGCAGCAGGCATCGCCAGCGCCGCCAGCGCAGCAGCCACCAGCGATCCCACCCGCAAAGTGCGCGATCTTCCCTCCGCCGCTGAAACGCCATCAGTGCGTGAACGCTTCGTCATCTTGTTTTTCAATGCAGGCATCGTGCAGGCTCCTGTAAACTTGACGGGTTGCATGAAACAACTCGTCGGAAAGTCCAACAGCCAACTGAATCGGCATCCGTCGAGTTCAAACGAAGTCAATCTCGCAAATTCGGCGTTATGAGTCATCGCTGTAAGTTCCGGAAATAAAGGCATTTCCCGGCAACTGCGAAAGCCGCTCTGGATCGTTGTTTACGGGCTTTTTATTGGCCGATATTTCGCCTCGGCGCAAAGATCATCAGGCACCGATGGCAAGCCGCCCTCAAGGCGCCGGAACTGACGCGAAAATTCCCCACCGCCGCGCGGCCCCGTGTCACCGGCGCAGCGGAGCCCATCGCTCAATTGCCCCAGATCATTTCCAACCTGTTGTGTTTATATCGGGCGTGGCGGTCCGCATCCGGCGGCTCCACCGACCTGGGCGGCGATGGCGCCGTAATATCTCCAAGACCCATAATTAAATATCGAAGCGCATCCAGCGCGTGATCATTTTTCTGAATCGGCCCATGCCCCTCCGGCTGATAACGATATTGCAAAGCCTCTTCCATCAGATGCCGACATTCCGGCAGCACCTGCAGCGATCGACTCATCAGCCGCGATTCCACCTGCGCGATCCCCGCCTCAACCCCATGGGCCGGCACCGGCCGCACCGAAAGCTGACGCCGCCGCAGCCAATCAATTGATTCCGGCCTTGATCGATCCGCAAACATCATTTCAATATTCCACCGCTGCACCAGTTGCTCCAACCGCCGGGCAAGCGTATCAATATCCATCCGCGTCTCATAAAGTTCATCCACAATCCAGATGCGATCCGCATCATCCTGCACACCCACCACCACCGCCGTCGGTTCATACCACCCCCAGTCAATCCCCGCCGCCGCATACACCGCCGTGCCGGTGAAACGCTCGGCCACGCACGCCCCGAACGCCTCATAAACCAACCCTTCGCTTGCCGACCAGTCCCCGTTCAGCAACCGCCGACGCCGCACCCCGCTCAAACGCCGAAGCGTTCCCAGATACGCTTCTCCTGCGGGAGTCCACTTTCGGGCCGCATGATCAAACCACTGCGGGTTATCCTCATGGCGACTCTCCAGGATGTGCATCAATCCACTCTGCGCCCGACGCAGTAACCAATGACTCGGATGCGCCGGATTGCAGTCCGCAATCGCCTGCTGGTACGGCATCACGCCATTCCGCAGACGCGTGAGAAGCTTTTCCCAATCCTCCAGCGTCAATTCCGTCGCCTCGCAGGCGGCAATCAGGTCATATTCACACGACATGATCCGATCCGGATTATCCAACCCGCCCAATACCAGCTCCGAACCGTTCGAGAGCAGATAATGATTGCGATAGCCGCGGCTCGTATCGCCGATCGCCGGGTGCCCCTCCGGCAGCACTTTTTCCTCAAACGTCACCAGCGCACTTTGGGTAAGACTGGCCCGCGTTTTTCGCACCAGCAGCGCCCGCATGGCCGGATATTTCTGCATGCACAGGTAAACTTTTTCCAAGATGGCCCGCGTCTTGCCCGTTCCCGCCGGCCCGGAGAGCAGAATCTCGGGGCTGCGATCCAGCAGCAGTTCGCGTGCCGCCCCGAACGGCCGATACGGCCGGTGCCGCGGGTGCATCAGTGGATTTAATAATTCAGACGTCTTCAACATCCAGTTGCACGTAAGTTTTAATATTCTTCTCGGGCCGGGATCCGACCGCTTCATCCCGCTGATTCAGATATTGCCGCCCCAGCCACATCAGCAGCCGCGCATCGCCTCCCTCATCACACGCCGACTGCAGTTGCTTGCTTCGCAGCGCGATCCGCAGATTCGCCCGGCCACGCCGAATCGCCGCCCCGAAGCGGCTTCGCAGCGTTTTCCACCGCACGCCCAGCGCCCCGGCAATCTCGGCATTCGTTGCACCCGAACGGGCCAGCGCATAGACGCGGTTGGCGTCAATCACCTCACCCTGCCAGTCCACCAGCTCTTTAGTGGCCCGCGTCAAGCGTTTTTCCCCCGCCTGTATACACAAATGAAACCGTCCGCCGAAAATGGCCGCTCAGTTTCGTCCCCGCCGCACCCGTGCTCCACGCCACCGCCACGCGCTTCCACAGCCGACTCTTTTCCAGACTGCGGATCATCCCCGGATGGCTGGTGACCAGACTCAGCCGCCGACACCGCGGCATCTCAATCGCCGCCACCGCATCCCGAAACCGCGATCCAATCCCGATCCCCTGATAATCGGGCAGCACCACCACCCGCGAAAACCGCCGATACCCCGCAAACCCGATGCACCCCGCCACCGCCGCAAACGCAATCGGACGCCCATCATGCAGCGCCGCCCAGCATCGGCAGCCCGATGGAAGATTATGACTTAAATAGTGATGACGGCGGAACAGGGCCCAAAGTGATGCCCCGGCCTGCCGCACTTCGAATCGCAACTCCGGTCGACAAAGACGCCCCCGTGTCTGCCGCGTGGACGGATCATGCCCCCGGCACCCTGCCGCCGCGCCCATTCGCTCCAAGCGCCCGTCGGCCATATCCAGCACCCAGTCCGGTTCCAGCCACGGCAGAATGTCGTAATGGCACGAAACCGCCACCAATCGCACTCCGCTCTCCCGACGAATCGCCTTGGCCGTCGCGGCCGCACACACCTGCGCCACCTGCCGATCCACCACGCTGGTGAATTCATCCACCACCGCCACCGGCTCTCCCGCCAGCAGCGTCCGCGCCATCTGCGCCCGAAATTGCTCCCCGTTGGAAAGAACATGAAATGGCCGCAACCACGCCGGCGGACTCGAGAGCCCCACACTCACCAGCGCCTGCGTGATGGCACGGATGTCGTCGGTTTCAAACCCGTCAATCATCGCCCGATCCCGCGGCCAGGTGAACGCCGGTATCGCACCCCACGCCGCCTTCGCCAGCGTGCTCTTGCCGCTCCCCGACGGGCCCACAATCACCCCGATCTGCCACGGCTCCTCAAGCGACGGCACCTCGGCATGAATCTCGATCCGCGCCGCCTGCGCGGCCGGCAGATCAAACATCCCCTCAATCTGCTGACACCGAAACGTGTTCTCCACCCGGCACGTGTTTACAACGTCAATACGCGGCATGCTCGCCCCTCCGCCGTAAGACGCTCATAGAGTTCCTGCTGATCCGCCTGATCGCGGCAGGTCACGGCAAGTTCATAACTTTCGGGAAGAGGAGAGGTCGGTTCGTCCGTTTCGCGGGGAGAAAAATCGGAAAGCTGGGCAATGTCCTTATCCGTAAAACCGGCCGCAGCGGCCAGTTCGGCGTCCAGCGCCCCAAGCTGCCGGATCAACGCCTCATGATCCCACGCCGCCAATTCCGCCGTGCGGTTATCGGCAATCGCGTAGGCCACGGCATCGGCACCGTCCAGTGATGTCCGCACCGCGCTGATATGCGTCCAGCCAAGCTCGCGGGCCGCCTGAAACGTGCCGTTCCCCGCCCGAATAATATTCGCCCCGTCAATCACAATCGGCTTCTGCTGGCCGAATCGCTTCAGGCTCTGCTTGATCGCGGCAATATTTTTCTCATCATGCCGGCGCACATTCCCCGGGTCGCAGCTGAGTTCCGACATCGGTACCGACAATATCTCAAGTGGTTGATGTGAATTCATGCGGCGGCTGTATACCCCGCCCGTCGCGATAACCCACCGCCCCTGCCGGCCAGCCGACAGCTCAGCCAGCCCCCCTGCGGCAAGTTTGACGCGCTTTCCGCACTCAAGTAGACTCCCCCTCTCGATGGGCGAATCCGAAGGGACAAGACGCAGCTACCTGGAGATCGAAGCCGTTGATCCAAGCCATGGCCGCCCCAACCTGCCGATAGGTCACGAGAAGAGGTTCAAAAAAAGGCTTTTATGACCCCGATGAGCGATTCTCAGTTTGCCAAAGAGGTTTTGAGCCGTTTTCCGGCGGCTGCGGAATTCAAGCCGTTCGCCACGTACGATTCGGACGGGGATTGCACCGAATTCCTTACCTCGGGCGACACCTTTTATGCAGAGCGCGTGGACGATCTGCTGACTGTCTACCGCAGTCAGGATACTGGCGAGGTGATCGGATCGCTGGTGAAGGGCGTATCGGGCCTCGTCCGAAAGCTCGGCAAGAACCTGCCGGGCCTCCGCATTGAGATACAAGATGGCTCGGTAAAGCTTGAACACCTCTTTTTACTTGCCCATTGGACGCGGGAATCCCCGGAAATCCGGACCATAACCTACAAAAAACTCATCTGGCTAGCAGAGGAAAGCAACGTTTCCGTTGACATGAGCCTCTCGGCATAAAGATTCCAAGCATATTCCTTAGCAGTGAAAAAAGTTATTAACTGTCGGGGACGCAGTGCGGTCTGGGCACCCCGCCGGAGGCCGGCAATGCCAAAATGGCAGCGGCCGGTGCGTCACGGAAGTGGCGTTATTTGTAAAATAATGCGGGTTTTGTGGACGTGGACACACATGGACACAGATTTCCGTATGACGCTATATAAGATTAATCTTTCTGTTCATACGGAAACCTGCGTCCACCTGCGTCCAGTGTGTCCAAAGACTACCCCGCACTCACCGCAAATTCCGGCTTAAGCTCGGCGCCGTTCCAACCCCGCACGCCACCCCGTTTTTCGGGTGAGTACCCGCGCCGGGCCAGCTCCTCTCCGAGCTGATTTTTTTTCATTGGCTTTTCCGAGGATGCCTCGCACCAACGGGTGTACGCGGCGTACAATTCGCCGGTCGCTGTCCACGCCCCGGGCGCTTCCACACACCGCTCCTCCAAAAATTCCCGCAGCGGATCGCTCTCCTCCCGATACGCTTCCGTCGCGTGCTTCACTTCCAGCGGCTCACCGAGCCCCTGCCGCTGCCAGTCCAGGCATCCCC
>JAJZNY010000423.1 GCA_021852245.1 Planctomycetota bacterium
CCCGGATATTTCATCAGTTTTAGCCACAAGCGATCTGACCGCAGCGCCGGAGGTCATTCCGGCCGGTTTTTTTTCGGGTTGGCGCAATGGGCGCGTAGTGCTCCCTGCCCCCCCCCAACTTCTTTACCTATATCTCTGTTCCATGCGTCAATCCTTTCTTTTCTGATGGCCCACTCCGGTTTAACCGCTCATTGGTTTACCTACCGGTACGATGACCAGGCCACCCAGCCGTTGGCAGACTAATTTGAATAACGCCTGCATGGGATACGCACTCGAAAGGTGCAGTACCACACGACGTACACTGGTTTTGATTACCGCACCAATCTTGAAGAGTTTGAGTCGGATCGTATCCACCTGCGCACTGGCCAGTTCGGTTCCTTCCAATACCGTCCTCCGGAGATGATCGATCAGGATATAGGCAAATCCGCTCAGCAGTACCCGAAACTGATTGGCCTTGAAATCATGGCAACTCGTGCGATCCGCAAACAGCCCCAACTGCTGTTCCTTGATGTAATTCTCCGCTTGCCCGCGGGCACAATAAAGCTGGTCGTACAATTCCTGAGCCTCCCCCGGCAAGTTCGTAACCACGAAGCGCGGGTTGGGCCCCGCATCGGTATGTTCCGCCTTCATAATCACCCGGCGTTTGGCGTCCCATGTTTCGGCTTCATATTCGGCCCAGGCAAAGAGCCGCTGCTTGACGCCCGTCTGCTCGTGTTGCCGTTGGGCCTCCTGCATCAGCGGGCCGGCGATCTTCTCCAGCACCGGATTGCGGGCCAAGCCTATGAGGTAATCCACCCCATGGCGGTCACACCACCGCATCATCCGCCACCGGCAAAATCCGCTGTCGCCTCGGAAGATGATCCGTACCTGCGGCCATGCCTGCCGGATGCGTTTGACCAGCAGGCTCAGGATGGCCCAGGCATGATGAGATGCGCCGATCCCGCTGGGGCGTAAATACGCGCAGAGCAACTGGCTGCCACAGAATACATACAGCGGTAAAAAGCAGTATTCATCATAATACCCATGGAAGAACCGCCCCTCCTGATGGCCATGAACCGGATCATTGGTGGCATCAAAATCCAAGACCAATTCCCTGGGCGCCTCCCGGTAGGATTCGATGAACAAATCCACCATCAATGACGATAGCCGGGCACAGGCCTTACGACTGACGCGATTCTCCAGGCGACACAGGGTAGACGGCGATGCGAGAGGCTTTCGGGCATCCACACCCCGATTGGTCAGAATCTGCCAGAGCGGATCATCCCGCAGCGTCTGGTGATCGTTGAGGTCTTCCCACCCGCAGGCAATGCCCATGATACGCTGCGATAAGAGTGTCCGTTGTTGGTGCTCGATCAAATCCGGATGACGCGGGTCGGGAATACATGCCGATATGCGCCCTACGAGCTTGAGTTGTCGATCCGCCTCCCTCAATAGCAATGCCCCGGCATCCGATGTGATCCTCCCGCCGTCAAACTCCAACTGTAGCTTCTGCCGTCGGAGAGATGACAACCTGATGGATTTTGTGGTACAGTCTGTTCTCACGGCCTTGCCTCCTTGCAAAGTGAAGAAACTGCTTTTACACCTTGATTTTACAGGGTGCAAGGCCTGTGCGCAAGCCGCAGCCAGTTAAAACTGATGAAATATCCGGGTTAAAACCGGCCAGCACCCCGACATTGAGTCATAATAAGCTGTTTGACCGTCCGGTCAAGCCTTGACCTGCTGCAACAGAATGAGGATAATGTTTTTTCGTTGGGGGCACCGCAGATCGCTCTCCAGAGCAAGCGCACAGGCTGCTTTGTCCGGTGCTCGGACCGAGGAGGATCAGATGATATGCGTACAGGCGTCCAAGTTGTTCTGCTGCTGGTGTTCGGCATCGGCGGTCTTGTGGGTATTCAGTATTTAGACAGCAGTCATTGCGCTGGCGCGCTCCGTCGAGAGTTGTTTCCTGTGGCAGCAATTCGCGCATCAGGTCGAAGGGCGGTTTCACTGACCCCGGTGGCGTTACAAATTCCTGCGGTAAGCCCGCCTGGTTCGGCAGAGGCGAAAAAAGACGGCAGTGCGACCGCGCCCGCGAAACCGAAGTTTGAGTATATTTACCCCTCCATTGGCGGCTTTTACGCCGATTTTGCCCGAGAGAAACTTTTTGTCCTGTTCGACGCAAGCTCGGCCCCGACTGCTCACGGCCTTTATATTATTAACATGCTCAACGGCGCCATCGAGAAGACCATCACGGGGGTAACCGGCGACGGCCCGGTGGGTTCGGTGATCTGCATCGGTGCCAACGGACGCGACATTTATCTCAAGGCGGGGCCCTCGGATATTGCCGCCATCAGCACGCGCAGCAACAGGATGACGTTGATCAGCACGGCCGGGATTGGACGAAAACCCGGTCTATCAACCTATATTTTGGGGTGCGGGACGCGCGGAGTTCATCTGTATTTTACGGTTGAGAACAGCCAGTCGGACAACGCGCCCGCGGGGTTGACGAACAGTCCCGTGTGCTACCTGGGATCACTTGACACAAGAAATAACATCATACGCTCGTGTCATTTATTGCCGTCAGTTGTCAACATTTGCACCACAGCTTATGACTGTGGCATTACATTCAGGCCGGGGCGTATTTACCTTGAAGGTCAACTGGTGGATGGCTGGTCACAAGCAGGAACCGTTCAAGCTTTTTCACTCGATACACGAACCGGAAAAGCCTTTGAACCGTTTTGTCAGCGCTACTTTGAACTCAGTGCCGACGGCCGTCTGGATCTGGCGATCGACAGCGGCATTACGGACTTGGAAATCGACAGCGGTGTTGAGGATAATATCAAACAACTTGATCCGCATTCCGGCAAGATAGTGGCGAAATTCGCAAAGTCCTGGGGTAATATTACGTTCAGTTCTGACGACCGCCTGCTTTATGTCCCTTTTAAGGTTCCCGGCCGAACCCAGTTAAGTCCCCGCAAACCATTGCTGGCAGTCTTTTTTGCGGCGTCGCAGAAAGTGTTGCGCTTTATTCCTATTAAATATCATCCGAACAGGGCGACACGGTGTTATGCCGTGCCCGGAGGGTATGACGTGCTGATGGCTTACGCTCACAATGTCTCGTATAATAAAAAATCCGTGGCAAAGGGAGGGGCACGCGGACTTTCCGTCATCAATGCCCGCAATGGTGAATATAAATTTACCGTTCCGATGTCGAATCCGCGTATTGTCCAATTCAGTGCGAATGGTCGATACGCCTACGTAGTCAACCTCGGGTACAAGTACCAGCGCAAGGTGGGCGCAACGACTGAGATGGGCATTGCGGGTAGCAATTATCTCGTGTGTATTGATACGAAAACGGGTAGAACCGTTTTCAGAATGCCGGTTTGGGCGTCTTTCGATCCTGTCAAAACTTCTTCCTGCCGTCTTTATCTTACGCCGGATCAGCGACGGCTTATTTTTTCGTACCGCGACGTGGGTCTTAACTCGCAACGCACGGCCATAATCAACGCAAAGACAGGAAAGCTGATCACCAGGTTCAAGCAGCTCCACGGCCGATATGATGAAAGGGGGCTTGCAGCCTACGACCGTTTTGGGCCACCGCAAAACCCTCGCTTTAAAAAGGTGTATTTTCTCTCCAAAAGCGGCCATACCCTCTGTGCTGTCGAATCCGACGGGGATGGTGGCTACTTCGCATTTGTCACAATCAATACTCTTACAGGAAAAGTTCTCCACACGTATAAGTTGCCTTTGGTGCGGATTAAAGTTCCACCCCCGGACAACAGCCAGAATAATGAAGATATGGATCCCTTTGGGTTTTAGCGCGGGTTTATCGTTGATTTCACCATCGAGCACAGGTCCCATCCGGCAAAAGCTGACGGTATCATGCAAAAAAAAATGCCATGTGCCGTTGGCAGTATCCGGCGCAGCGGAAGTGTGTTGTCCCATGAGGTGGGGTTATGCCCCTTAAATTCCCAGCCCATCTGCATCGGCAGACAGCGATTGTTCTCATCGGCATCCTGCTGACGTGCACCAGCGCCCGCGCCGCAACGCTTGCAACACTCCGGGTGACCGTTGACCGTTCACATCTGCTGGAAGGGGAGTGTGTGGTGCTCACGGCCAAGGCGTTGTCCTCGGTCGGCAAGCCGGTCGGCGGGGTAAAGGTGCGGGCGTTGATGAACGGTCGCCGCTGGTGCACCTACGAGCAAACTTCAACGTCGGGTGTCGCCCGGCTGATTCTTCCAATTCCCGAGACGGGTCGGGTAAAGCTATCTGCAAAGGCCGATGGGGTGACATCGCCGACGGTAACCGTGGATGTCCGGCCGCGCATTTTTCACATCATCACCGATCCGCATCATCTCATCGGGATAGAATATGAAACCTGGTGGGGTCCGGGCTACGCGAACTGGAGCAGAGCGGAAGCGGTGCCGATTTTGGGACGTTACAGTTCGCTGGACCCGCGGATCATCAAGCAGCAGGCGCTCTGGTTTGATCGGATGGGTATAAATTTTGTGGAATTGGACTGGACCAACAATTTGGTCCACCCCTTCCCTGATTCCTTGGCCAAAGAGTGCATGGCCGCCACCCGACTCGTCTTTCACGTCTACCGACGCATGCGGCAGCATCCGAAAATTGTCCTGCTCATGGGCCCGGAGCACAATCTATGGTTTGGCCGCAAAACGCCGTATACGGGCCCATGGTTCCGCAAACAGGTCAACTATGTTTATCGGCATTTTATTGATAATCCGCGGGACAGCGGCATGTATCTGCATTACCTCGGCAAGCCGCTGCTGCTGTTTTATCTCAACGGCCCGCGATTTAATCACCCGCCGAAGATTGTTGATCCCCGCTTCACCATCCGTTATGTCGGTGCCTGGCTGCAAAGGACCAAAGAGGAACGCTACGGTGTCTGGTCCTGGTATGACCAACATCCTACGCCGACTTATTTTCACGGCAAGGTGGAAGCTTTGACAGTAGCCAGCGGATATCCGGCGACGCATCCGCCTTACTGGCTTTCAGCCTCCGCAGGGGCCAAAAACAACGGCCTGACCTATCGAGCCCAATGGCGGGTGGCGGACCATTATCTGCCGCATTTTCTTTTTCTCTGCCAATGGAATGAATTCGCAAAACCGGATCAGTTCAATGTCGATCTCAGCAACGATATGGAACCGACGATCATGACCGAACTCGGCTCGCATCGACCCAGCGGTTGGGGTTTTTATTACACACTCCTGACGCGGATGGAAATCGTACGCTATCACCGAATCATCAAACAAAAAGCCGACGGAACCCCGACAACTGTGCGAGGCCGATAGCGCGGGAGGCGCCATCGCACGGGCGGCATCATTCAGTCATCGCCCCGAACGAACGCACAGCATATGGTTTGATTGCGGCCGGATGCGGCATCCGCCGCGCACGCGGGCCGTCGGTGATGTGTACCGCCATCAGAACGGCATACCGTATGCCCGGTTAGTTTTGATGAAATCGGGAAAGAATTCTTTCAATGCGGCGGGTGATTTCCGTTTTTACCTTTGACGGCAGAACAGATTCCACAGCCTCCACATATCGCCGGGTGTATTTCATGCGCCGGGCTTCAAGTTCATCATAAAATTCATTTCCCTCGCGATAAATTCTTCTAGCCATGTGCTGACGCGCTGAGTTGGTCACCGGATCTCCCTGCATCTTCATAAAGACCGCCAAATGTTGTTCAATTTTGTGCAGCAGGCGCGGGTGCACCAGCCCCTCATGTTCCTGAGTACGAAGCAAATCCCGGGCGGCAATGAAACTTGAGGCAGCGAGTTTAGCTTGGGATATAGCCGCCGAATCCGCTCCGCAACTGATCAACCAGAATCGCACGGCGCGTGGTCCCCGCATGGCCGCGAATGTTAACGCCTGTTGCACCGGATCGCTGATACTCTCCACCGTGTGGAGCCATTTGGGGTCTTGGCGCCGCCAATCGCCATTACCGCGTGGGGGCAGTTCATCAATCATCATGTTGATCTTCGGGTCTTCCGGACGCTTGATCAGTTGAAGGCGATAGTATCGCCCCGCAAATTCATAGATCATCCGCGGATCGGGAGGGGTGGTTGGTCGGCCCGTTCGCCGAAAACCCGGCGGGCGCTGTATCCGATTACTCATCCGCGTATATTTATAAAACGCCACTACCCGATTCGGCGGTGGCCCAAAAAAATCTCGAATATGCAGCACCAGCCATACCATTGCAGCAATAAATACCACTCCAGCTACGGC
>JAJZNY010000372.1 GCA_021852245.1 Planctomycetota bacterium
TCAGAACAATTCGGCACCACGCCATCCACGTTTGCGTGGCTATTCAGGCATCCCCAAGGGGGGATTAGACCGCGACGACCGTCTTCTTGCCGCCGGTAACCCCGGCGAGTTTGGCCAGTTCAGCGGCTTTGTCGGTGCGTTCCCAGGTAAATTCAGGCAGCTCGCGGCCGAAGTGGCCGTGGCGGGCCGTCGCCAGATAGATCGGTCGCAGCAGATCCAGTTGGCGGATGATATCGCGCGGGCGAAGGGCGAATATCTTTCGCACCAATTCCTCGATGAGCTGTTCGCTGACCACGGCCGTGCCTTCGGTATCCACCAGAACGCTGACCGGATCGGCAACACCGATGGCATATCCAAGCTGGACTTCACAGGCGGTTGCCAAACCGGCCGCGACGATATTTTTGGCCACATAGCGTGCCATATAGCTGGCCGAGCGATCCACTTTGGACGGGTCTTTGCCGGAAAAGGCGCCGCCGCCATGACAACCGCGGCCGCCGTAGGTATCCACGATGATTTTTCTGCCCGTGAGACCGGAATCGCCGTGCGGGCCGCCGATGAGGAATTTACCCGTGGGATTGATGTGGAAGATGATCTGGTCGTTCCAGAGTTCGGGGCACTGCGCCATGATGACCGGATGTATGATTTTATCAATAATTTCGCGGCGGGCACCGTCGGAAAATGAATCGGTTCTGGCATCGACCACCTCTGCGGTGTGCTGCGTGGAAAGCACGACGGTATGAATCCGTGACGGACGATCATCGTGATATTCCACCGTCACCTGGCTTTTGGCATCGGGGCGCAGCCAGGGGAGTTTTTTGTGCTGCCGCAGTTCCGCCTGCCGTTCGACGAGCCGATGGCTGAGATAGATCGGCAGCGGCATGAGGGTGGTGGTTTCGTTGCAGGCAAAGCCGAACATGATCCCCTGATCGCCGGCCCCCTGCTCGTGCGATTCGGAATGATTCACCCCACGGGCGATATCCATCGATTGGCCATGAAGTGCCCGCACCACGGCACAGGAACGGTAATCAAAGCCGGTTTCCGGATCGTCATAACCGATGTCGGCAATCGTCCGGCGAGCCGTCTCTTCGGCATTGTTCAGGGCTTTGATACCGGCATCGTTGTGAACGGTCACTTCGCCGGCAATGACCACCAGCCCGGTCGTCACCAGCGTTTCGCAGGCGACGCGGGCCGTGGGATCGGCTCGCAGGAGAGAATCGAGAATCGCATCTGAAATCTGATCGGACACTTTGTCCGGATGGCCCATGCTGACCGATTCACTGGTGAAAAGATGTTTGGTTCTTCCGTTTGGCATTTTATGCAGACTCCCTGAAATATTTTCCGGTTTCACCCCGAGCACGGTAGCTGCCGCTCCCCATACCCGCAAACTCAAAAGGATAACCGTAATGGCCCCGAGCGGCAAAACTTTCCAACTATTCATGTATGCGAAATAATCGGTATGTGTTGACGGAAATCCGATGGGTCTTAGACGTCCACTTCCGCTCGCGGCAACAACCGCTGCCGCGGCGCGTTATACTCATGGCGAGCGTTACGTGGTGGGAAACGCATTTGCGGGGCCAGTTGTCATGGCAAGCATCAATCCTTCAGATTTTTCCTTCGCTTCTCCGCCGGGGCAGGATTTTGCATCCGTCGCGTCCAAACTTGAACAGGTTGGGACGCAATACCGAGTGGCAATGGTGGCGGGCGGCTTGGGGAAGGTGGTCGCCTTCAGCATCCCGATCGTGGTTCTGATTATTCTTCTCGCCGGTCTGTTTCCATTGCCGGCCATCGTTCTCTGGGCGATGATTCTGCTGATTCCGCTGACGGTGGTGTGGGCCTACTGGCGCTGGCTGCACCCGGCGATTTTCATGCGTCCCGGCTATGGCCAGATCGCCCGATGGGTCGAGGCGGAAAACGCTCGCCTCGCCAGCTCTGACGCCACGCCATCAGCGCCGCTGGAAAATAAACTCATCAATGCCGTGCTCCTCGCAGATGAACTTGCCGAAACCGGCCGCAAGCCGGCACCGGGAGATATCAGGCCGGTATTGATCCCACGCATCATCCGCGAGATCGCCGCCGATCTGAACGGGGAAGACCTCGGGCGTTATGTGCCGTGGAAGCGGCAGGGGCGGTCGTGGCTCTGGGCAGCTGGCAGTCTGATGTTCGCGATCATCATCATCGGCGGGTTTCATCAGCAACTGGCCCGTGGACTGACCGTCCTTTCAGCACCGGGGCGATTTGTTCCGCGGCAGGGGATCGCAGAGATATTAAATGTCGCACCGGGCAACGCCACACTGCTCGCCGGAGAGCCGGTCGATTTCACCGTCCGCGTGAAATCGCCGCATCAGGAACTTGTTCCGACCTATCTCGACATTCATTACGCCGACGGCCGCCGACAGCGGCTCAGCATGCATGTTTTCGGCCGCAATAATGCCAATTACGCCTACCAGCTCTCTTCTGCGGCACAGGGATTTGCGTATGTGATCAGCTCCGGCGGCACGCAGAGCCGGCGGTACCGTGTCACCGTCCTGCCGAAGATCACGCTCGCATCGCTCAATGCGCTGGTTCAGGCACCCCGTTACACCATGCCCACCGCCGCCGTCCAAAAAGTCGCGGTGTTGGGCGGCAAGCTGGCGCTGCCGACGTCTGTTTCGGTACCCGAAGGGAGCCGCGTCGCGTGGCATCTGACGCTCAGTAACCCGCTCGCGAATGACACTCTCGCCATGCAGGTATCCAGCACCCACACCATTTCGCTCCACTCCGCCGACGGCCTCCATTTTCACACACGTCCCATCCCGATCATCAAATCACTTCGCTATCGATTTCTGGTCAGCGATGGTTCCGGTAATGTGCTGCAAACGTTTCCGGATGGTGGGTCCAATCATTTTCATCTCGTCTGCACGCCCGATCAACCGCCCAGCGTGCATGTCCTGCTGCCGCATCAGAACGTCACCGTTCCGCCCGGCAGCCGCCTGCCGCTCAAGGTTGAGGCGACAGACGATTACGGCGTCACCGCCGTTACGCTGCAGCTTGCCCGACCGGCTCATCCATTTCATACCATCCGTCGCTGGCCCATCGGTGCGGCAGAAAACGGGCGGCCGGCCACCCATGTGGTGATACCGCTGCTGCTTTCCCTGCCGGTGAAAAAATATGCCGCCGGCAGCACGCTCCGTTACCGATTCACCGCCACCGATAACCGCAGCATCACGGATGTTGATCCGCCGCTGGGGCCGCAGACCACCGACGGCCGCATTTTCAAAATCATGATCGTGCAGCAGGCGGCGGCGTCCCCACGGAAGATTCACGCCTGGCGGCAACTGATTCGCATCATTGAAGCAATGATCAATCACCAGCAGACGCTGATCGTCCGGGCGAACACCATGTTCACCGACCGCCAACTGGCGCAGATTACGGGCGAGGCAACTCAGATATCAGCCGGGCAGGGGGCCCTGCGCAGCAGCATGCTGCATACGATTCATACATTTCCATTTATACGTTCCATGCGGACAATCCAGGCCGGGCTTGGAATTCTCGCCTCCGGCGATGCGTCGCTGGCCGTCACACGGGCCGAGGAACTTTCCCGTGTCGCTTCACCGCCGGCCGCGGTTCCGCTGGAACATACGCTCCACACCCACCAGCTCAATATTCTCGACGCGCTGCGGGCATTTCTGCATCTGGCCAAGGCGAAGCTCTCCGATGTCAAGTCGCGGATTTCGCATCAGGGAAGCAACTTTCAGGATCAGGGGCGGCAGCAGTGGAAACAACTTGCGCTGGAACTCAAGAAGTTTGAAAAACAGCAGCGCGATGTCATCAGCACCTCCATGCGGCTGGCGCAGAAGCCGATCAGCCAGTACGACGCCAAGGATAAATCGGAATTGCTTCATGCCCAGGCATTGGCGGATAAATGGTCCAAGTTTCTCAATCAGAAGCTCGTCAACATGAGCAATCTGACCGAGCAGGATCAGGCGAACGCCGCGCTGAAGGACGATCTGGCGGAGATGAATGTCCAACTGGCCATGGAAAAAGATGCGTTGCAGATCAAGGCCATCAAAATCGCCACGCCGCTGGAACAGGAAGGCCTGGAGGACGCCAAAAAACTGACCTCCAATATCGAGCAATGGCTGATGCAGAAGCCGGACACCATGAAATGGGAAATGGAAGAGCCGGTGGCTCAAAATGATGTTCCCGATCCGCCTCTGCCATCGGAACTTCACGACATGATCGGTAAACTGCTGGAACACGAAGAAGACATGACCAGCGACATGGAAAGCCTCGGAAGTAAATGGAACGATTCGATCAACAAAGGCAATGGATGGGCCGCCATGGATGGGCCGATCAGCGATATGAGCGCGCAAGGTGTCACCGGCAACGAGATGCCGAAGAATGATGAAATTCAGGGGCGGAGCGGTTCCGGGCGCGAAGGCCGGGCGAGCGGGGAGATGGTCGGTGCCACCGCCACCAATAAGGGAGGCCGTCGCACGCCCACCCGCCTGACGCATGACGCCTTTGCCTCGGGCAAAATCCAAGATTCATCAAAACAACCTCCCGGCGGGGCGACGGGAGGCGGGAAAAAAGCGGGCTACAGCGGCGAGGGGCTTGAAGGGCCCGCACCCATCGGCATGCAGAAAAACCTTAAACGCCTTGCGGGCGCCCAGGCACAACTGCTCAATCAGACCGAACGCCTCCGCCTGGAACTCCACGCGGATAATTTTCACAATTTCAAACTCATCGAGGCTGCAGTTCTCATGCAGGATGCTAAAAAAGCCCTTAACGCCTTCCAGTATCACACGGCTCTTATCTATCAGAAAATGGCGGTGCACGATCTGGCGACCGCGAAGCTGCTTGCCGGCGCTGCCGCCCATGTCGCCGTTGATAATACCGGGCCGATTCGAAAGAAACTTCATCACCTGTCCGATTCCGCCTCCGGGCCGCTTCCCAAGGGATACCGCAATCCGATCAAGGCTTATTTTGCCCGGCTCTCGCAAACGGGCGGATAACAGGCCGTGATGCTTTTGCATTGCCGGCTGAAATAAGCTAAATAATCATGGGTGCACTCTGAAAGGGTTATGTCATGACACTTATGCTCGGTTTGGATATCGGTACATCAGCCACCAAGGCGTTGCTGCTTTCGGCGGATGGTGACATCTGGGCGGCGGAGTCGCCGCACGATCTGCTCTGCCCCAGGCCGGGATGGGCGGAGCAGGACCCGACCCAGTGGTGGCACGCGTCGCTGGCGGCCATGAAAAAAGTATTACGCATCGCGCGGCGCAGGGCTTCGGATATCACCGCCATCGGTCTCTCCGGCCAGATGCACGGCAGCGTGTTTCTGGGCGATTCCCCCCGTCCGCTGCGCCCCGCCATTCTCTGGAATGATCAGCGCACCGGCGAGCAATGCCGCCGGATTGAACAGACCGTCGGTGGCCGCGAGGCCCTCGTGGCGCTGGTCTCCAATCCCGCGCTGACCGGCTTTACCGCACCCAAAATCCTCTGGATGATGGAGCACGAAGCCAAACGCTATGCCAAAGTTCGGCATATCCTGCTGCCCAAAGATTACATTCGCTTTTGCCTTACCGGGCAGTATGTCACCGATGTGGCCGATGCCTCCGGAACGCTGCTCCTTGATGTCAAAGCCCGCGGGTGGTGCAGCGATCTTATTTCCCGCCTGGGGATCGATGGAAGTCTGCTGCCTGCCGTCATGGAGTCAACCGATATCAGCGGGGGTGTGTCGGCACCCGTCGCGGCGCTTACCGGTCTGCGAGCCGATACGCCCGTCGTGGCCGGAGCCGGAGATCAGGCTGCGGGGGCCGTCGGTGCCGGCGTGGTGTCGCCGGGCATTCTCTCAGCCACGATCGGCACCAGCGGTGTCATCTTTGCCGCATCGGATAAACCACTGACCGATCCGCACGGCCGCATTCACACCATGTGCCACGCCATTAAAAATACATGGTGTCTCTTCGGCTGCATGCTCAGCGCGGGAGGATCCTATCAGTGGATGCGTCGAATGCTGGAATCCGCCCTTCCCCGGGCAGCCAAAATATCCTATGACCGCCTCAATGCGATGGCGGCATCGGTTCCGCCGGGGGCGGAAAACCTGCTGTTTCTTCCCTACCTCACCGGTGAACGCTGCCCGCATGCCGATCCGCATGCCCGCGGCTGCTTTATCGGCCTCACGCCGTCGCACCGGGCCGCCCACATGGTTCGGGCCGTCATGGAAGGGGTCACCA
>JAJZNY010000253.1 GCA_021852245.1 Planctomycetota bacterium
GTATAGGGAGAAAAGGCGAAGGCCAGCTCAAAAACAGTGGGCAGGCAGACCTCTGCTTTGGCCAGTTCTTCATCCGTGAAGCCCTTCGCCTTTAGACTCTCCATATTGATATGCGGGGCACCACTGAGTTTCAATGTGCCCAGCACGTATTGCAAAATATCGTGAATTTGCGCCGGGGTGTAACCGAGATTTTTGAGGGCCGGCTCAATGGACTGATTGGCGATTTTGAAATAGCCTCCGCCGGCGAGCTTCTTGAACTTCACCAGCGCAAAATCAGGCTCCACGCCGGTGGTATCGCAATCCATCAGCAACCCGATGGTGCCGGTGGGAGCAATAACGGTGGTCTGCGCATTGCGATAGCCGTGCGTTTCGCCCAGCTTCACCGCGCGGTCCCACGCCTCGCGGGCAGCGGCCAGCAATTCCGGGCTCGCCAGCCCGGGCTGGGTAAATTCCGCCGCATCAATGACCACCGGTTTGATATTGAGCGATTCAAATTCACCGCCCCATGCCGCTGCGCGATGATTGCGCATCACCCGCAGCATCTCAGCCCGATTGCGGTGAAATCCGGGGAATGGGCCCAGTTCTTTGGCCAATTCCGCCGAAGTGGCGTAGCTTTCCGCCGTCATCAAAGCTGTAACCGCCCCGCATACCGCCCGGGCTTTATCGCTGTCATACGCCACACCCGCCACCATCAGCATCGTGCCGATGTTGGCGTAGCCAAGGCCCAGCGTGCGATATTCGTAGCTGAGCCGGGCAATTTCGCGGCTGGGATAGGCGGCCATCAAGACAGAAATTTCCAGCACCATCGTCCAGAGGCGGCAGGCATGGCGGAAACCTTCAATATCGAAGGTGCGGCTTTCGGCATCGAAGAATTTAATGAGGTTGATTGACGCCAGATTGCAGGCCGTATTATCCAGAAACATATACTCACTGCACGGATTGCTGGCATTGATACGACCGCTCTGCGGGCAGGTGTGCCATTGATTGATGGTGTCGTCGTATTGGACGCCGGGATCGGCGCACCGCCAAGCCGCAAACGCCACCTGCTTCCAGAGTTCGCGGGCTTTGACGGTTTTGTGCACCTTGCCGTCGGTGCGACGGACCAGATGCCAGTCGCCGTCCTGATCGAGCGCTTTGATAAATGCATCCGGCACGCGGACGGAATTGTTGGAATTCTGCCCCGAAACCGTGTTATACGCCTCGCCGTTGAAATCATAATCCAGCTTGAGTTTAAGCTGCGATGCGAGCTGCTGCTGCTCGGGCTTGAGATGCTTCATCCCTTCAACCATCGCGGCAACTTTAATTTCCTCACGAACTTTCCAGTTGATGAAATCCATGATGTCCGGATGATCAAGATCAAGACACACCATCTTGGCGGCCCGGCGGGTGGTGCCGCCGGACTTAATCGCCCCGGCGGCCCGGTCGCCGATTTTCAGGAAGCTCATCAACCCGGAAGATTTTCCGCCGCCGGAAAGCGCTTCATTTTCGCCGCGAAGCTTGGAAAAGTTCGTGCCCGTGCCGGAGCCATATTTGAATAATCTCGCCTCGCGCACCCACAGGTCCATGATGCCGCCGTCGTTCACCAGATCATCATCCACGCTCTGGATAAAGCAGGCGTGAGGTTGCGGATGGGTATAGGCATCGGTGGATTGTTCCAATTGATGGGTCTTTGGGTTCACATACCAGTGCCCCTGCGACGGGCCGGTCAGCCCGTAGGCATAGTGCAGGCCGGTATTGAACCACTGGGGTGAATTGGGAGCCGCCCGCTGGCTCAGCAGCATATAGGCCAGTTCATCATAGAATGCCTGGGCATCTTCCTTGGAATCAAAATAGCCATGATCCTCACCCCACTTGGTCCAACAGCCCGCCAGGCGATGAACAACCTGCTTGACCGAGCGTTCCGGCCCGGTGGCGGGTTTTCCATGAACATCCAGAATGGGCTTGCCAGAGGCATCCACCTGCGGTACCCCGGCCTTGCGGAAATATTTGCTCACCATAATGTCGGTGGCAAGCTGTGACCAATCCGCAGGGATCTCGGCATCCTTCATTTCAAATACCACCGAGCCGTCAACATTATTGATACGGCTGGTGCGCAACTGATAGGTGAACTGCGAATAGACGTCTTTTCCTGCGGTCGTGAAACGGCGTTGAATCTTCATGACGGTTACTCCTGCTTCCGTGCGACTTCTGATGGGCGGACATCGCCCACCTGCAAATATCCATGGCCGCCGCGCATAGGTCGACGACCGACTTCATCTTTCCGCCGCGTCAATCCACACGCGGCAGTGTTAAACCGGGTTGATCCTGATATTTCCCCCGTTTGTCAGCATAACTCTGCGAACAGACTTTTTCACCGCGGAGGAAGATGATCTGTGCAATTCCTTCATTGGCATAAATTTTTGCCGGCAGCGGGGTGGTGTTGGATATTTCAATGGTGATCCGCCCCTTCCATTCCGGTTCGAGCGGGGTGACATTGACGATGATCCCGCAGCGGGCGTATGTGCTTTTGCCGACACAGATAGCCAGAATATCCCGTGGTATTTCGAAATATTCCACGGTTTCGCACAGGGCAAAACTGTTGGGTGGAATGAGCACCGAACCATCGGGACCCGCATCGACATCCACAAAGCTGCGCGGCGAAAAATTCTTCGGGTCGACAACTTCCGAATTGACGTTGGTGAATATTTTGAAATTCGGCCCAACGCGGACATCATATCCATAACTGGACACGCCGAAGCTGACCGCTCCGGGGCGCTTCATCGCCCGCTCAAATGGTTCAATGCGAATTTCTTCACTTATCTGGCTGTCGCTTAAAATTCCCATGGTGCCGCTACCTTCAAAAGTTTGGTTTTTGTTAGTATACTCAGGGGTTGAATCGATTTCAAGGCTTTTAGCAAATCCAAGCCCCGTACAATTCCGCCGCCTTGATAACCGCCTGGCCACTGCCAAATTCACGCCGATCTCCTGACGTGTTAAGGATCCGATAAGACCTCTGATGCGTAACATACCACCACATCTTGTAGTGTCAAGCTAATCGCTTACTAAATATTGAAAGACAGGTTATCCACAGCCCGCCAACCGGTTGTAACCCATTTTACAGACAACACTTGTGGCACACGAATCAAGTTGCCACTATATATTGTGGTATGGGAATTTCGTGGAATCGATAGCCCGGCGGCACTATCATGCCTACCAGCGTATGATGGAGACCGGAGTGGTGATCACCGCGGCTCATAAGGCTGTAACTCTTTATGAAAAAAAGACTTAAGAAACAAAATCCGGGCTCTGCCTTCCATTTGAATCTTGGCGACGCCGACATCCAATCGCTCCGCCGACGCCTCATACGCTGGTTCTCTGCCGCAAAGCGCAATTTGCCATGGCGTCAGAGCCGCGATCCGTACGCCATCTGGCTCTCGGAGGTGATGCTGCAGCAGACGCAGGTGGCGACGGTGATACCGTATTACAATAAATTTTTAACCCGCTATCCCGACATCCGTTCGCTCGCCCGGGCTGATATCGCCGAGGTTCTGACCCTCTGGGCGGGATTGGGATATTATCGCCGGGCACATCAGCTTCATGCGGCGGCATGCCAAATATTAAATAATCATGGCGGCGTGATGCCGTCGGAATTTGACCGCCTCCTGAGCCTGCCGGGCTTCGGCCCCTATACTGCCGGCGCGGTGGCGAGCATCGCCTTCGGGCAGCGCGTACCGGCGGTGGACGGCAACGTCCTGCGGGTGATGACGCGCCTGCTGGCCGATCCCCGCGATATTCGCCGACCCGCGGTGCAGCAGGACCTTCGCCGGACTGCCGAAACCTGGATTCCACCCCGCCGGGCGGGCGATTTCAATCAGGCCCTGATGGAACTCGGCGCGACGATCTGCACCCCACGCAGCCCGCGCTGCCCGCGGTGCCCGCTCAGAGCCATCTGCCGCGCCCGACGCAAGGGCGATCCGGCTCAATATCCCCGGCGAACTCCTACAGTCGACCGCCGCACCCTTTATCTGGCGGCAATTGCCGTGACTGACGGTAACGGAAACTTATTCATGGCTCAGAGACGCTCGCCGGGGCTCTGGGCCGGACTCTGGGAATTGCCATCGGTCACGACTCCGGGCCCCAACCCCCCGCCTGCACGCAAGGTGGTCAAACTTGCCGCTGAACATCACGGTATTCGTCTCACCGCAGTGCGCCGGGTGACCGATATTGTTCACATCCTTACCCATCGCCACATCACCGTCTGGATTTACCAGGGCCGGGTGGCAACCGCCGTCAGAAAACGTGGCAGGCCGCTACCGGCGTCCACACCCACCGACTATGCCGCCACGCGTTGGACTCCCCAGCCCGATGGATTGCCACTTTCAGTACTGGCCGAGAAACAGCTCGCGGCCCTGAGGGCGGCCGAGGCGGATATCCCCCGGCCGGACCCGGGTCAGGAGTGATTCCAATATTTGGCGACAGCGACGGCCAGGGCTGTTTTGGCCATTTTCTCCATGGCACTGACGGACTGATGGCCGTAGAGGCTGTGGTAATAGGCACGTATTAATTTCTGATACTGCCGGTTGGAAAGCGTGAGGCGGATTTTCGCCTCCACCGCATCAAACGGCAGCACCTGATGATGCACCACGCGTCCGAGCTTGACGATGATGATGCTGTCACGGGCGGGATTCACGGGGTTTTTGAGGAGCATCGGCGGGGCCATTTGATGGGCGTGCAGCGATTCGATCAGCCGCGCCAGTTTCTGATTCGAGAGTTCCGACGGCCGCACGTTGGGAACGTGGCCACCATTGGCGGCCGCATAATCGTGAGAGTTGTCCTCGGCCAGGAAGGCGAAATTGGCGCCGTGGCGAATTTCATCCTCCAGATGCATGCAATACGCCATCGCCTTGACCTGAGCCTCATGCAACTGGGCCGGAGTCGGATGGCGGATCGGCTCCGTATGGGTGGGGTCATCCGGATTCCGCGGCAGTTGCCGGGCGATGGGGTAGGTGATGGTGTAGAGGCTCACGCTGGTGTGACGGGTAAATTTTGAAATATGCCGCCGGTAATAGCGGATCATATCTCGCCGGGTGACGACAATCCGCGGCGAGATGGTGTGATTAATAAATAATTCAAGCGTCGCCTTGTTGCGAATATTTTCCAGACGCCGATCGAGCGAAGTCCCCTGCCGCTTGAGCGCCCGATTGGCACGCTCCTGGGACCCCATGTACTGGGCGAGCAGTTTCGCCTCCCGGACGCGGACATACGCGGCAACCTGCTTTTTCTGGTCGGAGGTAAGCCGCCGCCTCGCCTGCGTCAGCAGCAGCATCGTATCTACCTTGTTATGGATCGCCCGTGCCAATGTTCCCATCGCCTGCTGCTCAAAATACTGCAGATTACGACTGTCGGCCGCTTCCCGCTTCAGATCGCTGTCAACCATGTTGAAGATCGTTTGCACGAAAATCGGGCGGCCATCGACACTGCCGAGAAGCGCGGCGACGCTGAGTTTCTCACCCGGCGGCAGCGGCCGGGCCGCCTGCACAGGGGACAAATCGGAACCGAGCGAATTGGCGTATCCACCGCCGGTTGCGGTCGTACTCCCGCCGCCGGTTGACAACGGCAAGCTTCCAGCCGCCGATCCGTGCGGCGCCGAATGCCCCGCCGCCGGGGTATCGGATACCGCGGGTTTCTTCAGCGATGGAGGTCGCGGCACCACAAAAGCACTCGCGTGCATCGACCGAACGCCCGACGTGCAACCCGCTAACCCCAGTGCGAGAATAGCGGCCCCGGAGCCGAGCAGGAGGACTGATAGTTTTCGCTTGGTCATGATCTTATTAGCTACCGTATTTCCCTGTACATGGCCATGTAAAACCAAAAACATAGCCGTCGCACTGAGGATGATAACCGAATATGCCCGGCCGCAGATGCCACACCCATGCCATCCGGATATCCGCCGCGAGACGATTCCTTTGGCCAACGATCACCGCTGCATGGCGCACGACCCGAGAAATCATGAACCCAGATGTTCCTGAAGATATTGGCCGAGGGCGGGGACACTTGCCGGGGCTGGCGCAGGGGGCGGTTTTTCGACTTTGATCCTTTTCTTCGCATTTTTTCCATTCGGATAGACGACGCGACTGGGGGGATAGACCAGGGGGGGTGGCGGTGCTCCCCGCCAGACGCGCCCGAAATAGACATCTCCATCGGCCAGCAGGCCATCGAATTTAA
>JAJZNY010000438.1 GCA_021852245.1 Planctomycetota bacterium
GCTTGCCGCCCGCCCCGACAGTAATCCCTATCTGCTGGGCATTGCCATGGGTGCCGTTATGTTTGGAGCCATGACGTGGATTGGCAACGGCCCGAATCTACTGGTGGAAATGGTCGCCCGGCGACAGGGAATTGAGCCTCCGAGTTTTGGCGGCTACCTTTTTCGCTACTCCATTCCCATTCTGCTGCCCCTGATGGCCGTCATAGCCGGCTGGTTATGGTTGTTGGGCGGCTAAAAACCATACACGTCCGGTTTCTCTGCCATCAGGCCTGTTCTCAAGATTTGCATCACGCAACGTCATAGAATAGTTCGTCATGAAGGAGATTCCGATGCGGGGAAGTGCGGACGGATGTTGGCAAATAGGTTGCGTATCGTATCTGAATTCCAAACCGCTCATCGAGCCGATTGTGCAGCGGAACGACTGCCGCGTGCATTTTGCAGTACCTTCAGGCCTGCTGGCCATGCTGGAGGGACGGACGGTCGCTGCCGCCCTTGCGCCAGTGGTCGACTATCAAACCAGCGATTGTGAACTGATCTTGGTACCTGCCGGCGGAATATGCTGTGACGGCCCGACACTCACGGTGCGCATATATTCGGCGGCCGAACCGAAGCAAATCCGCAAACTCCATGCCGATACCGACAGTCACACCAGCCTGATACTGTCGCAGGTCATTCTACGCAAACTCTACGGAGTTGAACCGGAGGTGATTCCGATGGCGGCAGGACGGGGGGGACCGCATGATGAGAATGACGCCCTGCTGCTGATCGGCGACAAGGTGGTCAATGCGGCTCCTAATCAATGGCAATATCCGGTTCAACTGGATCTGGGTGAGCAATGGAAACAGCTTACGGGTCTGCCGTTTGTATTTGCGATGTGGATGATGCGGGCGGACGCGGTGGATGAGAAATTGGCTCAAGTGCTCGCGGATGCCCGACGCCGAGGCCTTACGATGACGCACGAACTCGCCGCGCGTTATGCCGCCGCGAGCGGTTGGCCGGTGAGTCTGGCGGAACGCTATTTCACCGAGTATCTGAAATATGAAATTACGGCGGACCGGCGCCGGGGTCTTGTACTATTTTACCAATATGCCCGCGAGCTCGGCCTGCTCAAGGTTGACCGGGAGATTCGCTATTTTGATTCACCGGCAATGACGGCCTAGCTGCCGGATGACCGGGGCGGTTCGGCTCAACCACTTTCCAGGCCAATCCCATCATGCGCATGAGACGGATGGTGAGATAGGTAATGTCAAATTCAAACCACCGCATGCCATGCGCGGCGGATCTCTGCTGGGCGTGATGATTGTTGTGCCACCCCTCACCGAAGGAGACGAGCGCCACCCACCAGTTGTTGCGGGAGTCGTCCGAGGTCTGAAAGTTTCGGTAGCCCCAGGTGTGAGCCGCAGAATTGACGAACCACGTCGCGTGATAAAGCAGAACCACTCGGAGGCATCCCCCCCAAAGCACCCAGGATACCCCCCCCATCCAGGTGCCCAGCCATAACCATCCACCGGCAAACAGGGCCGCCGCGAGAAAGAACTGCGGCATATACCAGAAGCGGTCGATGAAGCAGAGGACAGGATCACGCTGAATGTCTTTGGTCAGATCGCGGGGATCAAAATCGCTGCGGGCGCGGTGGACGATCCAGAGGAGATGAGACCAGGTAAATCCTTCTCGCGGCGAATGGGGGTCTTTGATGTCATCCGATTCGGTATGGTGTTGACGGTGAGTGCCGACCCATTGGATCGGCCCGCCCTGCCACGAGAGGCAGGCAAAGATGGCCAGAAGATATTCAACGGGCTTATAGGTGGCAAAGCTACGATGCGTCAGGAGCCGATGGTATCCAAGCGTAACGCCGAGCCCGCCGGTGATCCACGCCAGAATAAAAAAGACGATAAATGATGAGAGATGAATGAAGACCGGTACAAAGGCCAGAACGGCACCGATGTGCAGGAGCACGAAGACCGAGAAATAAAACCAATCGAAGGCAACAACTTCTCCATCTCGAAGTTCGCGGTTGCGGAAATGCTTGATTTTAGCTGAGGTCATAGTCGCCTTGATAAAATGGAGGTGCAGGCAGTTCTTCCCGATGCAGGCTACGCAGTAAACTCATGAGAAAGCTCCAACAACGGGAGGGACTTTGGAGAGACACCCGACGGGCATCTAAATCTTTACAACAGCATTATACCTGGAAAGATGGATTAAGTCTTTTATTTTTTCTGGGATGGAAATTTGCGGGGCGGTTTTGGTTCTCGGCCACGGCTGGCTTGCCGCAGGATGAAAATTCGGCTAGCTTTTTGTAAATAATTCCGATGGGATTGGATAAATAGCCGGTGTCCGTCGGGGATTGATGGCGAGTGTGGTTTCGGTCTTGGACCAAGATGGTTTCTGCAACGAAGGGCGAAGCTTCACGAATGGGAAAAGAGGCGTACAAACAGTGACTCGGACAGCCCCTGTAACGTCATCTCCAAAAGAGAATCACGAGCGCATTGATAATCCGCATGAAGCCGGCGGCCCCTTGAACGGCACGGCAACAACCGAAACCGAATCGAAGCTGGAAGAAAGCATCGATCTTGCAACTCGCATTCTGTTATCCAAGCATAATCATCAGGGGTACTGGGTTGGGGAGTTGCAGGGCGACAGCATACTCGAGTCGGAATACATATTAATGAAGTTCATTCTCGGCCAGGAGAATGATCCCTGCCTTGAGCTGATCGCCAATTATCTCCGCTCCATCCAACTTCCGGACGGCGGCTGGAGCATGTTTCCGGGTGGAAACAGCGATCTGGCAGGAACTGCTAAAGGTTATTTCGCGCTGAAGCTGGTGGGCGATTCTCCCGATGCACCGCACATGCGCGCCGCCCGGGATGTGGTGCGCAGACTTGGCGGCGCCGAGAATTGCAACAGCTTTACCAAATTCTTCTTCGCGGCGCTGGGGCAGGTCAGCTACGCGGCATGCCCGAGCATTCCACCCGAAATTATCCTGATTCCAAAATGGATTTATTTCAATCTCTACGCCGTCTCGGCGTGGAGCCGCACCATGATTCTGCCGCTGGCGATTGTGAGTGCTTATCGGCCGGTGCGAACGCTGCCGGCGGAACTGGGCATCAGCGAGCTGTTCAATGATGAATCCCGGGCGCGGATGGCGGCGGGCAAACTCAAAGGTCTGCCGCGCAGCTGGCGCGAGATGTTTCTGCTGCTGGATCTGTCGCTGAAGCGGTATGAAAAAACCGCCGTAACGCCGCTGCGTCCTCTGGCCATACGAGAGGCTGAAAAATGGCTGCTGGAGCATATGGAAGGATGCGACGGCTTGGGCGCGATCTTCCCGCCGATGGTTTATATCCTCATCGTGCTTCGCATACTTGGCTATGCGGACGATCACCCGGTTGTAGTCAAAGCGCAGAAGGATCTCAAGGATTTATTTATTGAGGAAGGCGATACGATCCGCATTCAGCCTTGCTGGTCGCCGGTATGGGATACCGGGATCGCCATGCACGCACTTGCCGAGGCGGGGCTGACCCACGAACATGTCATCGCGCGATCGACCACACGGTGGCTGCTGGAAAAGGAATGCCGTACGGCAAGCGATTGGGCCAAAAACTGTCCGGGGGTCGAACCATCCGGGTGGTTTTTTGAATTTAACAATCCTCACTATCCAGACGTTGACGATACCGCGATGGTTACGATGGCCCTGAAGCGCCTTGGCGGCCCGGTTGCGGAACAGGCCGTGCGCCGGGGCATCAACTGGCTCCTGGCCATGCAGAATGATGACGGGGGCTGGGCGGCATTTGACCGGACGCGGAACCGACCGATTTTGGAACATGTCCCCTTTGCCGACCATAACGCAATTCAAGACCCATCCTGCCCCGACATTGCCGGCCGGGTACTGGAATGTCTGGGGCACAATGGGTTTAAAAGCGACCACCCGGCAGTGCGCAAGGCTATAAGGTTTTTACAGGAAACGCAGGAGCCCGAGGGATGCTGGTTCGGGCGATGGGGCGTCAATTACATCTATGGCACGTGGCAGGTGCTCACCGGTTTGCGGGCGGTCGGCGAACCGATGGATCAAAGATTCATCCGCAAGGCGGCAGACTGGCTGCGGTCGTGTCACAAACCGGACGGGAGTTGGGGAGAATCGTGTCAGACCTACGACAACCCGGAACTCAAAGGACGCGGGCCGAGCACTCCATCGCAAACGGCCTGGGGCGCCATGGGGCTCATGGCGGCGGTCGGGCCGCACGATCCGCACGTCAAGGCGGCCGTCCGCTGGCTGATTGAAAATCAAAACCCACAGGGCGACTGGGACGAGCCATGGTTCACGGGAACCGGTTTCCCGCGGGTGTTTTATCTGAAATATCACCTTTATCGACTTTATTTTCCGCTTATGGCCTTGGCGCGTTATCGGCGCCTCTTGCAATCCGGGCGGTAGACGGGCATCATCCGCATAGTTAGCTCGGGTGGATGCGACTTAAACGGGACAACACCACATGCCGACAAAATCAAACAAATGGTTAAGCTTGGCAATCGCCCTTCTGGGCATTGGACTACTGTCCAACGCGGTGGTGGATCTGATCGGACGCCAAAGTGCTTGGCCCAGCCAAGCGGCGTGGGGACGTGGGGTCGAGCTGATGTCAAGCCGCCCCGCCGGGAATGGAATTGAAGCTTTTCCTGTGCAGATGGGTCAGGGGATGTACGGATTCGTACTTCTGGACCCGGCGCACCACACCATGGCGATTTACCGAGTACTGGGGTCGGTTTCGCGATTACGATTGATCGCGGCTCGCGATTATCGCTACGATCTGCGGTTAAAAGATTTCAATAATTCAGCCCCGACGCCGGTGCAGGTCAAAAAATTGCTCGGCGGTGGAAAACATTAAAGTGCAGGTTGTAATCCAAGTCCGTGCGGATATAGCGGCGGTGATTGGCGAAAAATTGGAGATTGGGACGTGACAAGAGCCCACCCTTGCGTTTAGAATGTATTCAGGGCGTTGAGTTTTCATGGCTCGAGCCCGGGCAAAGTCAATCGGTATGGCGCCATAAGCGCCCAAGGCCCAACATCAGTGTGGCCGCATTTGGATATAGGAGTTGACCGTGGCAAAAATGTTCTACTCATCCGATGAAACGACGGAAAAATTGGGCGTTGATGCCGACCGCCTCAAAGAACTGATTGATCAGAAACGGTTGCGTGAATTTCGCGACGGCCAGCGCATCATCTTCAAAGTGGATCAGGTGGACAGACTTGCTGCAGAACTCAAAGGGGGCAGCGGTGCGGGAAATTTGGATACCGGCCCCATTGATCTGGCCCCCGGTGCATCTGGCGGCCCCATATCGTTGGCGGATTCAGCGGCCCCCGGGGTATCCGCGGGCGACTCAAAGATGAGCAGCAAGTCGGGCACCGGTTTTTCAGCCTCAGGGAAATCAGCTGACGGTACCGCCGCTCAAGGTACCAAGGCCGGCGATAAATCAACTCCGATCAAGGTTTTCGAATCCAGCGAGATCAAGCCGGTGGATTCCAGTGCACAGACCCAGATATCCTCCGCACTTGATGAATCCATTTCGCCATCCGGGCTTGACTCTGTAGGCAGCGGTTCCGGACTATTGGATCTCACCCGGGAAAGTGACAATACAAGTCTCGGTGCGGAGTTATTGGAGGAAATATATCCGGGAGATGGCGGCGCCGGCGGAAGCCAGTCAGGCGTTGGATCGGCCTCAGGAATTTTTGATCAAACCGCCGCCGGGAGTAAGTCGGGGGAAACCGGCATGAACGTCGCCCCCCCCATGACGGAAGCGACACCGGTACCCGTAGCGTCGTCCTACATGTCGGCCATCGAAATGCCGGACCCATCGGCCGGACTGTTCGGAGGGTTCGCATTTGCTTCGATTCTTGCCATGCTTCTGGCATTCATAACGGTAGCGGCGAGCCTCGCGGGATTCGTCCCGTCCTTTGTTCATACGCTGGGGCGAAATCTCATCATGTTGGTGGGGATACTGGTTCTGGTTACAGCTTTGGTGGCGATCGCGGGTTATTTCGGCGGTCGCGCATCGGCTCGATAAACTTCGCTTTTGAGGCCATCACGGATGATGGCCCGGCGGCTCAATGGAAAACCGGCACGGAGGCGGATATTCAGCAGCACATGATGAGCCCTTTACATTAAGGCAAAATTCGCTCAAACTGCCTACAGGGCGGTGGGACGA
>JAJZNY010000099.1 GCA_021852245.1 Planctomycetota bacterium
TCAGGCGCGGTCTTTCTGTTAAAAAGGCAGCCCTGCTCAGCTATCTGATTGCCATCGTGTTTGTGGGGTTTGCCTTTATTATTGTGCTGATCCCGACGACCATGGCTCTGGCCCTTTATATGGTGCTCTTTGCGTGGTTGGTGATCGTGGCATTCAAAATCGGCATGGTTTCATGGAGCCCGAAATCCGGCAAGGCGATGGAGACATCGCCGCCCCTGCAGGCGGGCACTGTCCTCAGCGCCCCGCCGCTGGCCTCCGTCAGTGGAGCCAGTACTCCATCGACGGAAGCTAAATCTACCGATCCCACCGCTACATCTCGCCCACAGATTGTTTAACCCGGATATTGCCCGAATATTCGTTGCGTTCACGCAAGAACGATCGACCCCTCGGGATACTGAGGTCCGGACTGATTCTGTACTTCGTCACTCGCGCCGCATGGCACGATCCATCTGACGCCGTGCATCCCGGTCTTTCAGGGTTTGCCGTTTGTCGTATTTCGTCTTGCCCCGGGCCAGTGCGAGGCGCACCTTGGCGAAGCCGTGCTTGAAATAGATTTCCAGCGGAACGAGCGTCAAACCGGGTTGCTTGGCAAGTTCCTGTGAAAGGCGACGGATTTCACGCCGATGCAGCAGCAGGTTTCGCCAGCGTGTGGGGTCATGATTGAGGCGATTGGCCTGTTCATATTCTTCAATATGGCACCCGACCAGCACCACATTACGGCCTCGAATCAGGGCAAATGCGCCGGCAAGCTGCACACGGCCGTTACGGACGGATTTCACCTCGCTGCCCAGCAATGCGATGCCCGCCTCAACGGTGTCAACCACTTCATAGTCGAAACGCGCCCGACGATTATCGATCCGCGGCGATAGCTTACCGCCGTCATGATCCGATTTTTTCGGGGCTTTTGCACCTTTTTTCATCCATGAGAGTATATTCCCAATCGTCGCATTCGCCATCGGCCCATTATTATGAAGTTGGCAAGCATGTGATAAGCCGCAAACCACCGCTTTTGCAAAGCCTCGTTGGTTTTGCTGGTTCTGCTCCTCAAGCTTTTCCGCTACAATCCGGGTAATCGGAGGCCAGTAAGCAGAGCAGTTCATCATTATTAGACGGAGGAAACGTCAATGGACCTGTTCTGCGCACCATTTCCCTCAACCACGCGAAAATCTGCCTTGCTTGCAACTTTAGCAACCGCCGGAATTCTCGGAGCCACGGCGCCCGTAAGTTTCGCCGGCTCGGTGGATATCTCCGGCGTGTTGCCCGTTGCGGTTGACCAACCGCAGATCAATGCCATCATCACCAAACCATCGAACGGCACGGCTTTGACAACGAGCGGTGGATATTCCGTCATTCAAGCCTATCTGGATACCGGCACCAGCAGCATCGTGCTCGCCAACAGCACTTGGAATAGCTTGGGTATCAGCCCGGCAACCGTTAACGGGCAGAATGTCGTATTTAATGATGTGGCCATCGGCGGTACGACACCGTTCTACGTCTCGAGTTCCGGCTATGATATTTCCACCGCTCCGTTCAGTGTTAATACCGATCAGACTCTCGGCGGCACCCCCCCGCCGCTGAGCAGCTTCGGCAATACCGTCGGCCCGGCGAATTTGGAATTGACCGAGCAGCCCAGCTCGACCAGCATCCTCACTGGTGCCACCGACATCATGGGCATGCCGGTTATGGACGGGAAAGTTACCGTGCTGGATATCGGCCCGGCGAATCATTTAGCCAATCTCAATAACCTGGGCGAAACCCAGACCTACATCTATGCCCCGGGCACACCGTTTAATCCGTCAACACTTAATACCAATCCCGGCATTGTGCCCACCACGTATCAGGTAGGGCTGAGTTATGCATCGTTTCAGCAATTTACATCCGTCTCGCCGACCGATGCCACCGACGCCACCTACGCCCCGAACCCGTTCATCGGCGCCAACCCGGTGATGGCTTTCAACGGTCAGACTCAAGCCAACGCACCTCCTGGTGTGACAATCGCTTTTAATAATTCATCCGCCACCGGCAGTTTCCTCCTCGATACGGGCGCAGCGTCCTCTTTCATTTCGCAGTCAATGGCCGCCAAACTGGGCGTGGAATATGAGGCCGGTACCTACGGCACCTCCAGCCCGGTTCTGGTATATGCCGCTACGGGCAAGGTTGTGCCCGATCAATTTACCATCCCTCTGGGCGGCGCCGGCGGCAGTTCCATCACGGCGGCGGGCTTTTATTTGAGTTCGCTTTCGCTTCAGACCAAACAGGGGACGACCATCACCTTTCAAAATGCGCCGGTTGAAGTGCTTGACGTCACCGTCACCGACCCGACGACCGGAAAATCATTAACGCTTGCCGGCGATCTGGGGATGAATTTTTTCGAGCCCAGTGCCACGGTGGACCTGGGTACCGTCAACGCGGCGGCGTTCAATTGGATGACGATTGATCAACCGGATTCGCAGCTCGGATTGATCATGGCAGGGGATAACCCGGTTCCGGAGCCGGCCGCCCTGTCGCTGCTGCTGGTCGGTGCGCCGGTTCTGCTCGCGCGGCGCAGCCGACGAAGACGTTAAAACAGCTTGGGCATCCTGCCGGCGTATAATGAAATCATCCTGCCTGCCGCAGATATGGAAACAGATGCAGAAAAGTTTGCGCTCTGCCGACTCAGATCGAGTCGACGCCCTGTTTCTGCCGCCCCTGGGCCTATTGCGCTACCGTGGACTCGAGCCCCGTGAGCGCAGCATTCAGAGAGGCAAAATCCTAAACATCCAGATTGCGGACTTCCAGCGCGTGGTCTTCAATGTACTGCCGGCGTGGTTCGGTTTCTTCGCCCATTAAAATGCTGAACATCGCCTCGGCATTGCCCGCGCCTTCCAGCGTGACACGCAGAAGGCTGCGGCGTGACGGGTCCATGGTGGTTTCCCACAACTGCTCGGCGTTCATTTCGCCCAGACCCTTGAAGCGTTTCACTTCAATGCCCTGCTTGGCGATTTCATGAATGGTCGGCACGATGGCGGAGAGGCCGGCGATTTCGCGTTTGAAGTCATCGCCATTTTCAATCCGGTAGCGGGTCATCTTGGTTTCGCCGCTGTCGAGTTCTTCAATCTTGAGCAGATAATCATCAATGGGCAGACCGGCTTCGGCAAGCTTTTCAAATAATTTTTCAAGATCACGGACTTCGTGCAGTTCTTCATTCTTGACGAGCCTGCGCATGGCGGCACGGCGCTCTTCAGCCGCTTTTTCAATCTGAGCTTTCGTTACCTTGTCGCCACTGTCGTCCCCATTTTTGTCGGCCGGTTGAAATGCCCGGATTTTATCCTGCAGTTCATCCAAGCCGTGCTGCTCGCTGAAGGCCTCATATTCTTCGCTGGAGAAAAAGAAGTGCTCGGTGGAATCGAGGATCACGTGATACTGCGGCAATTTGCCGTGCGCCCGCCGCAGATCGAGCAGTTTGGCGAAGGGGATGCCCCGGCGATCGGCAATGCGGGCCAGATCGTCCACCTGCTCGAGCATCTGAACCACTTTTTTCAGATCCGCCCCCTTCAGACACGTGGCATCATTTCCCTTTTTGTCGCGGATGAACAGGGATGTCCCGTCCACGCCGAGGTCCAGGTAGGTTTTTCGGATCGCCGCCTCATTGCGGACATATTCCACATGCTTCTTTCGCGCCACCTGATAAAGGGGCGGCTGGGCGATGTAGACGCGCCCTTCACGGATGAGCGCATTCATCTGCCGGTAGAAGAAGGTGAGCAGCAGGGTACGGATGTGCGAACCGTCCACGTCGGCGTCGGTCATGATCACCAGTTTGCCGTAGCGGAGCTTGGTCAGATCCAGATCGCTCGCCCCGATGCCGCAGGCGAGTGCCTGCACGATGGTGCGAATTTCCTCATTGCCGAGCATTTTATCAACGCGGGCCTTTTCCACGTTGAGAATTTTTCCCTTGATGGGGAGGATGGCCTGAAAGACGCGGTCACGCCCGCTTTTGGCGGTTCCGCCTGCCGATTGGCCTTCAACGATGAAGAGTTCGGTCGATTCCATGTCGCGACTGGAGCAGTCGGAGAGTTTTCCGGGCAGGCCGCCGCTGCTCAGCGCCCCTTTTCGTGTCAGCTCGCGAGCTTTGCGAGCCGCCTCACGCGCCTGGCGGGCAAGGATGCCTTTCTGAATGATCCGTTTGGCATCGGCGGGATGCTCTTCGAGCCAGCTCCCCAGAGCTTCATTGACGGCACTGGAGACAAATCCCTCCACCTCACCGTTACCAAGTTTATCCTTGGTCTGCCCCTCAAACTGCGGATTGGGCACCTTGACGGAGATGACGGCACAGAGCCCCTCGCGCAGATCATCCCCGTTGGGGAGTTCCTTTTCATCCTTGATTACATTATTGGATTTTGCATAAAAATTAAGTGTTCGCGTCAGGGCCGTCTTGAAACCCGACAGATGCGTGCCGCCGCCGGGCGTATTGATGTTGTTGGCGAAGCTGTGCAGACTCTCGGCGTAGCCGTCGTTGTACTGAAGCGCCACCTGAATGGAAAGCGGATTTTCCTTATCCGCCTCCGTCTTTTCCAGATAGACCACCTGGCTGTGCACCACCTGCTTGCCTTCATTGAGCTGCTTGACGAACTGCACGATGCCGCGAGTATATTTGAATTCATCCTTCCGGCCGGTGCGCTCATCGGAAATGAAAAACGCGAGCCCCTCATTGAGATACGCCAGTTCGCGGCAGCGGGTGACGATACGGTCATAATCAAAATTCGTATCGGCAAATATTTCCGGATCGGGCTTGAAGGTCACCTTGGTGCCGGTGCGCTGGGTGGCGGCACCGACCTTGAGATTTCCCTTTTTTACGCCCCGTTCAAAGGTCATGGTGTGGTGCTTGCCGTCGCGGTTCACTTCGACGGTGGTCCATTCTGAAAGCGCATTGACCACCGATGCGCCCACGCCGTGGAGTCCGCCGGAGACTTTATATCCACCGCCGCCAAATTTTCCGCCGGCGTGCAGATCGCACATGACCACTTCCAGCGTCGATTTTTTTTCAGTCGGATGCATCCCCACGGGAATCCCACGGCCATCATCCTCCACACTGATCGAACCGTCGGGATAGATGGTGACCCAGATATTATCGCAATGGCCGGCCATCGCCTCATCGACACTGTTATTGACGATTTCCCAGACGAGGTGATGCAATCCACGTGTGGTGGTATCGCCGATATACATGCCGGGTCGTTTGCGGACCGGGTCGAGACCTTTCAGCGCCTGAATGGCGGATTCATCATAAACGGCATTAACTTCCGGCTTTTCCTTCGCCATTGATGCTCCATGCACAGATCACGGCGGCAGCGTTTGCAACTTCTCAAAAGCCGCATCCCATGCGGCAATTTCGGCATTTTCGTGCTGCCCGCGACGCCCTGTAATATAGCCGAAAACGTGGAATTTTGACAGCCTGCAAGCCGCGCCGCGTCGCCTGTTATTCTGGAGGATTCTCTGGGATTTTCGCGGCCGTCAGCCGACAGTTCCTTCGGCGACAGCCGGGCGCCCGTCGCCGCCCGGAAGTGCTTTATCGGTTTTGGCCGGCTTATCCTTCACGTGCAGCAGCATGGGCGAGGCGATGGCCAGGGTGCTGTAGGCACCGGTAAATACACCGATGAGCATCGCATAGGCGAAGCCATGCACCCCCGCACCGCCGAAGACATAAAGAATTAATACAACTACAAACACGGTAAAGGTGGTCCATACCGTCCGGCCGAAGCACTGGTTGATGGAGTCGTTGACGAGTTTGGCGGTCAGCGGCTGTTTGGCCCGGCCGCGATTTTCACGCACACGGTCGAAGATCACAATGGTGTCATTGACGGAATACCCGATGATCGTCAGATAGGCGGCGATCATGGTCATGTTGATTTTGAAGTTGTCCACCAGCAGAAATTTTCCGATGACGGTTTCGTGGATGAAGACCGCCAGCACAGTGGCCGCCACCGCCACCACGGCATCATGCACCAGCGAGAATATGACGCCGAAGCCGTAACGGATGCCGCCGAATCGCAGCCAGACATAGATGACAATGAGGAACAGCGAGATGAGCACGGAAGCGACGGCGTTGAGCCGGGCCTCGGCGGCGACCTGCGGCGCAAAGCTGGTGATGCCGGCAAGCCCGCCGGAGGTGGTCAGGGCCGTTCGCACGATCCGCCACTC
>JAJZNY010000161.1 GCA_021852245.1 Planctomycetota bacterium
TCCCTTGGATATTATGCGTCTGCAGAGCAAAAATCACGCCACGATGAATATTTTCCTGTTGAAACACCTTAAGCTGCCGCAAAAGCAGATGCAGGTTTCCAGCTTTGTAAACAGAGGAAAATCCCAGTTTGTTGTAGTCATTCCCGGGGCCGAATTCCTTCTTCATTCTGGCAATCTGCTGCCTATAGTCATCATCGGTAGTTTGCGGCACATCCAAGCCGTGTTCCCATATCGGCATGATATAAAGGGTATTGCTGTGATCCGGCTTCGGGCGGGACTTTCCGACGGCGGCTCCGACCCCGGAGGCCAAAATCGCCCCGGCGGAACCCGCCAGGAGACCTCGACGTGTAAGCGCGTAAGTTTGTGCAGGACACCGCTTAATCTTCACTTTGCCAATCACCATAAATCTCCATTAGGGTTTCACTTGTTCCGCCGTCATGATCTCGAAACGGCCGATCGCAGCCTCCCGGTATTGCCGATCCACAACGAATCCGAACCAAGCAATACCTTATACACCGCTCACCCTCGGAAGAAAAGTTGAGAAATTCCAAAAGCCGTTATGCCTTGTGCGATACCTGCCCAACATCAGATTCCGGCTCGGAAACATGAGATTCAAATGATTCAGACTTCCGCGCCCGAGGCACAGCGCGGCCGTTACCAAGCACTGTGGCCCGGCCAAAATCGCCAATGCGGATACTTCAACGTCGCGCGGTACCGCCACTGCGCTGATGACAAGGCCGGAGGCAGGGGGATGGAAAGGTGGCCACCAACACTCGACTATGTGCAACAGATTCTACCAGGCGTCATGCGGTTTTCACCGGCGGCCGATCGTCTTTCGATGGTATGCCACAGAAAAGGTTCAATCTTTTTTTTTGAAAAAATCGCTCAGGTCAACGTCTCATATTATCTGCTTTAATTAGTTAAAAATGGCATATTTCGATAGTTTTATAAACTTCAAATCGTTGAAATCGTGGTTTTTTGTGTCGCGCTCTTGAAATCCTTGTATTGTCGGTTTATACTGTAGGAGGTGTGCGGGTAGTATCAACTTCAACCCAACACAGATAAAGATGCAAGCACGTCGGGATCTGTAGAGAGCCATAGGTCGTCTGGGAATGTGAATTGGTGTTTGGGGTCGTCAGGTTTTGCGACGCAAACCGATTGGTATTCGAGCGCTCTTCATAATGGGCTCTTATTCACCTGATCGCTGGGTGTCCTTTACCGCGACCAATCAAATGCAAGCAAAGGAGTTAATGCAGGCCCAGAGGCTCTTCGGGTAGGTTCGCCAAGGCGGGCAAACTCAATTCTCTTCAGGGATTTTACTTCCTCTTGAATGGTCTACGACGAATGTGGCCATGGTGAGGTAAGGCAAAAGTTTTTCGGTACGACGAGGTTTGGTATGAATACCAAAACCGATTTTGTATCATCCGCCGCAGCATAGTGCGGCAGACCGTTGTCCATTCGGTTAATGGACGATGCAACGCGCTTCATAATGGAGCGGAAGGAGTTTTTCATGGTTACCAAGTTTTTCTCAAATCGCCACCGTTTTTTGTTGACTGCGGTTACGATTGCTGGCTCAACGGCAATGGCGTCTATCGCCGCTGCGGATGTTATCAACGTCCAGTACCCAGTACACGTTAATCACGGGACCTACACGGTCTACACGGGAACTGGCGCAGCACCTGATAACGGTACCGTCTGGAATCAGGCGCAGGACACCAACGGTACTGGTACTTTGCTCACCGACCTTGAAGATTCGCAGGGCAACCCCACCACCGTCTCCCTCAGCGACCTGACCAGCGCGCCGAACGGTCAACGCAACGAGACTTCGCCAGCGGTCACCAACGCACTTTTGGACAGTTACCTTTTCCTCGGCACTGGCGTCACGGATGGTTTCACCATTTCAGGGCTTACCGCCGGGGCCCAGTACGATCTCTATCTGTACGCGAGCGATGGCGGCCTTGCTAACGGCCAGGGAGCGGCGTTTACGGTTAACGGTGTGAGCTTCGGCCAGACCGGCTCAAAGACGCAGACGTCCAGCGCCACCGCAACAACTATTCCGACTTCCGATCTTGGAATCAGCTACGTCGAGGGCACCACGACTGCCGATGCGAACGGCGATATTGCCGTCGCGTTTACCTCGAACACGGTCTCAACTTCGAATGGCGGCGACTTCAATGGCTTCCAGTTGGTAGGGCCGTCGGCTGTACCTGAACCGACGGACATAGCTCTTTTCGGAGTTGGTGCGCTTGGTTTATTGTTACTCAGGCGCCGCAGGAGTGCCTGAGAATGGTTTTGTGTGTTGGCGCTGCAGATGGCGTCTGGGCTTTCTGCAGCCGCCAACCACCAATAACCCACGGTCAATTTGTGGTTGTGGCCGCGGGTGATAAACAGGCGGACATCGCTGTAGTTTCACTTGCTCCCGGCGCCGAGAAAAGCCAAGTCCGACGCGAACGCCATCGCTCGCGCCAGCAATCTCCATGAAATCGGCATGGCGTACACCGAATACGAAGATGTCTATTCCGGCGCATCGATTCCCTACAGCAGCAACGGTCTGTGGGTAGTTCCATTGGCACCCTATTTCACCCAATCCACCAACAAATACGGTTATGTCAATAAAAATGGCCGTAACCCCCAGGAGACCGCTATCGAAACGGTCATGATTTGTACCTCTACGACGACGATCCCTCCGTTTTCGGTTGTTCAACGGTTGGCTATACGAGCGGGGAACTGCGGATCTCTATTTTCCAGCCCTTTCTCCCGAACAGTCGTGGCCGCCCAGTGAGTCGTCGGTCGCCACCAGCACGGTTCCCCTGGTTGGGGATTCCTTCTGGACCGATGCCGATCCGCATGAGACCGATAGGCCGCCGCAGCAGGGAGTCTATGATGGACAAATTCCGATGAACTGGTCAGACTGGCATCTTTGGTCATCGCAGATGGGAAGGTGGTGCATGGAGCGCCACAGCCATGGGATCAATATGGTCTTTCTCGATGGTCATGTCCAACATGAAAGCCTCAACCATCTTTGGGATATCGACTGGGCGTACGGTTGGAAAATCCCCGCGCCGATGCCGAGCTACATCACGACACTACCCTGAGTGTGCATGTCGTTTCTCCGCCTGAAACAGCGCGCATCTGTCCCGGCGACAGAGGGTCAAGGCCTCGGTAGGCAAACCAAGACCGTCAAATCTGGTTGGAAGTAACGCAATCCCAAAGCCAATCGGTATCGAAACCACCGGGTCTCGATCGATCGCAAACGCTGCGATATCGAGGTTTTGAACCACGAAACGATCCAACTTAACGACGCGGCCCCGCTTACCACATTAAAATGAGCGGGATGTCGTCATATCAAGGCGTCATTCGTATGGTCGTGCGTTTCTTTGCGAAATTCAACGATCCGCCGCTTCAACTGTTCTGCCAGTGCTTCATAACCTGGCTTGCCATAGAGATCGTTGAGTTCTTTGGGATCTTCCTTCAAGTCGTAAAGCTCGAACTGATCCGGCAGTTCTGGATACTGCGGTATGGCGTAGAAATGCATCAGCTTGTAACGTTCCGTGCGAACGCCGCGATGGGGACGCACGTGTTCGTCATATGGATATGAGAAATATTCATAGTACCAGTCTTTTCGCCAATCGGTCGGAGACTTACCCTGCAGCAACGGAACCAAGCTCTTCCCCTGCGCATTCTCCGGAATCTTAACTCCCGCCAACTCCATCATGGTCGGCATCGTATCAAGATTGAGAACCATCAAATCGCAGACGCTTCCCGCTTTCACCAGCCGCGGATAGCGAACCATCAGGGCAACCCGAATGGAAGGCTCATACATGAAGCGCTTATCGTACATGCGCCATTCACCGAGGAAAAAGCCATGATCGGAGCTGAGAATGATGGCGGTATCATCGAGCGTACCGGTTTTCTCCAGTACATCCAGCACGCGACCGACATTGTAATCGTTGTCCACAACTCCGGCGTAATGATCCTTGACCAATTCCTCCAATGTCCGCGGGTCAACATAGCCGTTCACCGTGGTGCCGATTTTGTTCCAGGCGTTAGCGATGGCGGAATTCCGGGGTTTGCCGGGATATGGAGGATCCTTCAGATCGTCATTGAAAGTTTCCGGCGTGGGAATCTTGACGCCATTGTACAAATCCAGAAGTCGCCGGGGGCGGTAGAACGGTGCGTGCGGCGCATTGAACCATACAAAAGCACAGTAGGGCTTTTCACGCTTTTTACCGATCCATTCGACGGCGCGGGTAGTGATCAGATCATCCACATATTCGTTGTATTGCTTGGGCGACGACCATTCTCCCTTGATACATTCCCGGAGAATCGGCTTGTGGTAATCCCATATCCAACCTCGGAATCCGAAGTAGTGATCCCAATATCGATCTTCGACATTCACATTGGCTCGACCGAACATCCCGACCTCATAACCGGCCTTGCGCAGCAAGTCGGAAATCACCGGTATATCTTCAGGGATGACCTGCCCTGGAAGGTCTAATTCACCGGTGGTGCCTTGGTTAGACACGATACCGGTGACATGCGAGTAGAGTCCTGTAAGAGTAATCGCCCGTGAGGGTGCACATAGTGCATTGACGGTAAACGAATTTCGAAATGTCATCCCCTCACGCGCAATACGATCCATATTCGGCGTTTGAATAATCGGATTGCCCATGCAGCTGTATTCATCCCAGCGTACACCTTCACCGAGGAAGAACACAAAATTGGGGCGGCGGGGTGACTGGCTCGGATCGGCCTCAGCGTTTTCCGATGCGACTTGGCTCAGAGTGATCGCGCCCAGCGCGCCGACGCCGGCTTTCAGAAATGCGCGGCGTGATTCGTCTGCCTGATGCTGGTTGTTCATCGCTTAATCCTTTCTTCATTTTGTGACCATCCACAGCCTTTCGGCCCGCTGGGCCCAGAGCAGGGCCAACATGTAACCGAAGTATACCATATCTTCCTGCTAAAACAAGTCGCTCTCACACAACATACAACATTCGGCTTTTCACCACACCGCCATACCGGTGTCGCATCTACACCTCCCGCCGGTTTTGGACGACCGTTGCCTATTAATCGATGAATGTTCCGGCAATCTGATGGCAAAAATAAAAGCGTCACCGGGCCTCCGCATCCCGGCTCGCGGCAGTGAAAAGACGCATTCAAATGCGCCCGACAGGGATCGAACCTGTGACCTGCGGTTTAGGAAACCGCCGCTCTATCCAACTGAGCTACGGGCGCATCACGTTCCCGCCGGCGCGGATGCGTGTGAGCTTCCCGGAAGTATAACGCCCGCCGACCAACCGGGCCACGCACGCAACTCGCTATGGCGCGCCGAACGGCAGCGCCAGAATCCGCAGCGGAATGGGGGTGATTTTCGGATTGCTGATCGGCCCATGAACATGCAGTTGCAGCAATTGCGATCGCGCCATGCCGACGATGAATCCCAGCACCGGAATCTCCGTGCCGGAAGGAGACTGCGTGATGAGTTCCAGATCGACATGTTGGTCGGTCAAATTCAATGAGCCCCGGCCCAGCAGATCAACCCCCGGGCTGTGGAGCTGAATCTTGCTGAAATTCACAATATGGCCTTTGATCAAATAGACGAGTTTCGCCCGGTTGAAGGCTGAGCTCACCGGCAGTCGAAGCGTTGCGATTTGAAGCAGCCCCATGGAAAGTGGGACATTATAAATATTTGCTTTGGTGATCAGGAGATCTCCATAACCATGGCTGCTGCTGAGCTTGCCCAGAAGCTGAGAAAAATGCAGGCTTGCATTGACCACCCCGGAACTTATCCGCGGCAGGTCGGTGGTCGATTTGGCCGGTTGCGTCGCCGGCATGGTCGATGTTGTCGGCGTCCCGGGCATGGGATGGTTTTTGAGCAGTGCAGCCAGCTGCGCGCCGGAGAGATTAAAGTCGGCTGCAAGCGACACCTGCGGTTTGAAATGCAGCAACACATGGCCGCTCAATACACCGCCCGCAACACTTCCGGAAATATGGTTGATGGTGACGGTATTATTTACCCGATCGCCCGTTAACTCCCCTTTCAACGCCCGCACGGTGCGTCCGGCAACCAGCACATGCTTCAAGTGAAATTCGCCGGCGAGATTTGGCACTGTCTCATGGGCATCGAGATCACCGGCGACGGTGACAATTCCGCTCCCTA
>JAJZNY010000238.1 GCA_021852245.1 Planctomycetota bacterium
GCTTCGTCACATTATTGAACCGGAAATTTCGCTCTTTCAGACAGGCTCGACCGTCCAGCGCGGATATCTCCAGCCCTTCAGCCGCGATGTTGAGGGGATCACCGATGCCAGCGGCGCTCAGTTTGCTCTGCGTCAGGTATTTCAAACCCTGCGTGGTCGGCCGGGCCACCGTCAGGAAGTTAACTGGATCACCTTGAACGTCGATGCGGATGTCTTCTGGAATCAGCCTAAATACGGCCCGTTCTATCCCGGCAATCCAATGTACGCGGGAGCTCCATTTTCGACCAGTGATTTCGGCAGTCCCGTGCTTGGGTATTTTGATTTTTCCCGCCCGGATCTCAGCCAGGTTGCAGACAGCCTCAACAGTAATTTTTCGTGGCGTATCGGTGCCGATGTGCGGGCGCTGGCCGATGAAGATTGGAGCATCGACAATCAGAAATTGGAAAAATTTGACACGGGCCTGGCCGTCGATCAGTCGCCTAACCTGAGCTACTTCTTCGGAAATCAGTATCTTGGGCCGCTTTCGACTGACCAATGGACTCTCGCCGTCAACTATCAGTTAACCCGAAAGTACATCGTTTCGCTGGTGCAAAGCTACGATTTTTCTCTGGCTCATAATGTCATGTCAAGTATCACACTTGTCCGAAAACTTCCACGTTTTTATACGGCCATTACCCTTGGTTATAGCGCCGACACTAAAGATACGGCCGTGTTCTTCAGCATCTTCCCGGCGGGGTATCCGCACGCAGGCATTGTTAACTCCAGCACGCTTGAAGCCATCCAGCAGTAACAGCACGGAAAAATGCATGGCCACCAATCTGAATCTTCGGCTTTCGGGCTTCCAAAAATCGCCGCCCGCCATAAAAAAGGAGGTATAATCAGCGCAGATAAGCGGATGGACGCCTTGATTTTGGGAATGGATTTTGATGCGGCTCGACACCTCGCAACACATGCGTATGGATCAGCGAATGAAGCTGGCTCCTCGCATGATTCAGTCGATGGAAATACTTCAGTTATCCACCATGGCGCTCGAAGAACGCATCGACCAGGAACTTGTTTCGAATCCTGTTCTGGAACGGGCCGACTCCATGGAAGCCGCCTCCGATTCTCCGTCGGTCGCAGGAATGCCTACCGAAGCTACTCAAGTTACGGCTTCGATCGATAAGCCATCATCGACCGCAAATTCGAATGATTCGTGGGATGACGTCAATCGCAGCACACCGTCGCGCGTGAACCGCTCTTCCGATGATCGCGATCCCAAGGCTGAAGCAATCGCCAATACCGCCGCGCGCAGTATGTCGCTTTCCGAGGCACTGCTCCAGCAGTGGGTGTTGGTTGATGTTCCGGATCGAATCCTTGAAGCCGGAAAAGTTCTTCTCGACTGGGTGGACGACGATGGGTACATCCGCGACAGCCTTGATTCGATCTGTCGCCATTTACCCGAGGGGATTCGCCGCGATGATGTTCAGGCTGCCTGGCCGATCCTGCAGAAGCGGCTTGAACCACCCGGCATCTGTGCTCGAAATATTCGTGAGAGCCTGCTTCTGCAACTGGAAGCCATCGCACACGAGCAGAAACTGGATTTAAGCGTCCCGCAAACCATTGTACGCGACTACCTGGAAGACCTGGAAATGAACCGTCTGCCTCAGATCAGCCGAAAAAGCGGCCTGACGCTGGAACAGATCAACGAAGCGCGGCAATTCATGGCCCGGCACCTCAATCTGCGCCCCGGTCGCCTGCTTGTTGACGCCAAGGTACCGTCCGTTACACCCGATGCGGTTATCGATATCGATGAACAGACGGGGGAATATCGTATCCGTCTGACCGATGATCGGCTTCCGCGGCTTTGCGTCAATGAGGTCTACACCCGCATGGCGCGGGTGAAAACGGTCGACGACAATACCCGCCAATTTATAAATAATAATATTCGCAACGCCCGCTGGCTGATCGAGGCCATCGAGCAGCGCCGCCACACGCTGCTGCGCGTTTTGCGCGTGGTTGTGGACATGCAACGCGACTTCATTGAAATGGGACCGGAACATCTCAAGCCTTTGCCGATGACCTCCGTCGCTGACCAGCTCGGGATCCATGTCGCCACGGTCAGCCGGGCGGTCGCGGATAAATATGTTCAAACGCCCCGGGGCGTCTTTCCGTTGAGACAGTTTTTCACGGGCGGAATGGAAAATGCTGCCGGCGAAGCCGTCAGTTGGGATGCGGTCAAAGCCAAGCTGATCGATGTCATCGCACAGGAAGATAAAAAACATCCTCTCAGTGATGACGAGATCGTGGAAGAACTCGCCAAACGCGGCCTCGCACTCGCAAGACGGACCGTCGCCAAGTATCGCAAGTTGTGCAATATCCCCCCGGCCCGCCGTCGCCGGGAATTCTGATATCGTACCGCGAAAGCCCGCGCAGGCAGCGCCTTATGGATTCACTCGGAATTTTATCCAACTTCCGGCCGCAGACCGCGTATAGTTCCATCGCACATGTCGGCTCCGACCTATCTGCAGGGCATCTATTTCCTGTATCACGCCATGCAATATCGCAAATGTCTCAGGGCGTTTACGCTCCAGTCTTTGTCTTCGAGCCCTTTTGTATCGCTCCCCGGGCCGAGGCATGAAAAAGATCGCCTGAGAGGCGGGCGAATGCCGTTGCCAGAATTCGTCCAAGGCCGCCACGGCGGAAGGTGACTCGGTATCCGACTGCAGAATGAACCAGCGAACAAGAAGACGCAGGGAGATACGCGGTTCAGGCCACCAGATGCATAATTCAGATGAGGGATGTTGCTGGAGTTGCGAAACCTTCCGGCTTCGTAAATCCGTGCTCACCGCAACGGTCATATCTGCAGGATCAAACCCGCGAATCACCACCATCCGCACTCGGGCACGGTCGGGATGCTCGATACTTGCCAGCGCTCCAAGGAGCGGGGGAGCATTGTCCATGGTACTGCGTATTAAATCCTGGATACGGGATAACGAACCGATGGATGACAATGTTAAACTTCCAAATTCATGGCGTCGGAACCCGTCTTGAAAAAAGAACTTATCCGACGTTTTCCATTACCTGTTTACCGCGGAATACGCTTCATTCGTGCAACCTGTTCCTGAAGATAACTGAATATCTTCCGTGCTTTGGGAATCTGGTAAAGTTCCAGTACCGGGGTCGTCTCATCCAGGCTCTTGATGGTGATCGTCCCGATTTTCAGGGCTCTCTGGATAAAACCCTGCCTTAACTGCATGTCCTGTATAGACGCCAACGATATCCAGTCAATCTGTCGGGTAAAAACGCCGGAATGCAGTTCCACCCGCTGCGGTCCGACGAAACACCGCGATGAACGCGTCCCCAGATAGATTAAAAATATGATGACCAGATCAACAATCAATACCGATCCAAATATGATATCCGCGTAGGGCCGAAGCCGCGGCACCACATAGACGGATGCCGCCAGAATGGCGATAATCAGGCATGCGACGTATTTGAAAAAATTATCCCATTGAGATGTGCTGACCCGATACATGAATTCGACCTTGGCGTCGCCGGTTGACTCTCCTTCGTCATCTTCCTGATGTCGGTCCGCCGTGGCGGGGGCACTCCCGTCGTCGCGCTCGGCCGTGTCAAGATATTCGTTGCAGAACCGGCACTTTTTTGCTGATGCAAGAATTCGCTCGGCGCAAAACGGGCAGTTCTTGAACGATTGAATTACGCCGCTGGAAATGCCGCCGGTTGCGTCTGTTGGCCGGGCGGGCAAGGGCATGACAACGCGATGGCACGTCCTGCACACGGCTGCTTTGCCCAGTTGACGCTCGGAAATCTCCATGCGACTTCCACAGGTGCACGTCACTTCCCAGGTTTGGGGGCCATCATGGGGCAATTGATCTGAAATCTGCACACTCCTCAGGTTTCCGACGTTCCCACCATCAACGAATGAGCGCTGCGTCCAGAAGATCAATTCGGCATCGCGTTGCTAGAAATCCCGCCGAGTGTGCCGATATCGTCAGACTCTCGGCATGTTGGACCGGTAGTTTTACAAATACCGGCGGATGTCCGGCCACCAATATTCCGGATGAATAGATGCTTCGCCCGTTCACCTTGATCCTCACCTCTCCGCGACCGATTTTCCCGGCGGAATCATCCATCTGCGCCGCAAACATCAGATAGCGATATCGGCCTCCGAGCCGATAGGTCACGGTGCACGGTGCGTGGAGGCCGACTCCATGGTGATACATAACTCCACTTGCCCGCAATTTCCCTCCGACTGCGCTACGATTCAACTCCAGCGCCCAGGGTTTGCCAAATAGAGGTGTCTGCTGATATTTCTCAGGAGGAATTGCCGCAAGCCACGTCACATCGCCACCACGAGTGTTAATTTCGCATACCATAGACTGCGGAATATGCAGGGTGAATCCAGACTGCGAAAGAATCGTGAATCGCCGATGTGTAAGTTGCAACGTCGATACATGAATTACCGATCCGTTGACTAATTGAATCTTCGCCGTCCGGTGTTTGGTCAGACGGGTCGGCAGACCACCGAGAACGAGTTCTTTTACCCGTGACCATGGGGTTACCTGAATTCCCAATGCACTGTGCATCTTGATTCCGTCGATATTGCAGGCCAGAAAGGTGCCTTTCAGCAGGCCGCCTCCAATTAAAAAGAGACGGTCGTGCGCCGCAGCCGTTCGTCGGTTTATTTCTTGGCCAGCGGTTCCCAAACCTGTTGCGTCGGTAAGCGGAACCTTGATAGTGCCGAAACGGGTCACGATATGAAAATTATTCCCATTGGAGGCTATCGATCTACCGGAAAGGTAACTGCCATCTCTGAGATAGACGCTCCGGCATACATCGCGCTCGTGAATAAAATCCACTCTGACCAGGGAAATCACCCGACGAAATACGGTGCTCTTCATTACCCCCGATGGATTTCGATAGATGATTGACAGTTTATTACCCGGCTTGATGGCGATCAGAGTTATTCCGCTTTCATGGATAAATCGGTTCTGGGAATTAAGCGTCGAGAATAAAATCCGCCAATCCGCCGATTTCGTATGAATCGCCGCCTCAGCCGTCGATAGGGGCAGGATACTGGACAGTGACAACACGGCCGCTGCACCGCACACTACTGCGGACAGACCGCCAGAAAGGGTGGGCCGCCTCTTTCTTCCAATTAGGTGTGTGGTCGGTGACAAAGGCATATCTCACTTTTGTAAAATAGGCATCAGGCGCTTGGGTATCTGCAGGATAATAAGCGCCATGGCAGTGCCGTAACTGCTGCCGGCGCCGCCCACCCACGCTCCGTCAGCCTGTTGACGTGAGAGCAGATTTTTGCTCATGGCCGGCCACCATCGCGCCCACCATTTCCCACCAGCCAGAAACATCGCCTGGGTGCCGTAGTAATTGCCGTAAAAATAGTTACCCTGCATGTTTTGAGGCGTTCCGGGCAGACAGCCGCTGACATAATGGACGGCGGCACCTATTATAGGCCCACTATAAACACCTGAATAAAATAGTATGGCAACTCCGGCCGCACTTCGTGCGAAATCCGAACCGCTCATCCCCAGCATGTAACTGAAGCCGCCATCCGGATTCTGGAGATGGCGGACAAAACTGATGGCCTTTCGCATCGTCCGCTGCGGAACGCCGATGCCCGCCTGACGTGCTGCCCGCAACGCCATCACCTGACAGATCGTTACCGAGATGTCACCTGGCATAACCACCGGTTGATACCGCCATCCCCCTTGGGCGTTCTGCGTATCTACGATTAAACGCACGGCCTTTTGCAGCTTATTCCGAAGCCCGGATGCCTGCGATTCCCCATAAATCTCCGCCAAAAATAGGGTCGCAAAACCTTGGCTGTACATCGGCGTCCCGTCGTTCTGCGCGGCGATCAGGCCGGAATGATGGCAATGGGCGAGAATGTAATGCAGCGCCCGAGACACATTACGCCCGTACGGCCCCTGTCCCGGAACGTTCCCCCCTGCAACAAACGCCAGCGCTCCCAGCGAAGTAATCGCCGTGCTGCCGGAGTCAAACGATCCATTTGCATTCTGACGTGCGGCAAGCCATTTTAATCCGCGGGCAATGGCGTTGCGAATCTTAGGGGTGTATTCATTTTTCAGCGGACTTGTCTGGCCGGCGCGAAAATCTTTCAAAC
>JAJZNY010000143.1 GCA_021852245.1 Planctomycetota bacterium
GCTTCGTCACATTATTGAACCGGAAATTTCGCTCTTTCAGACAGGCTCGACCGTCCAGCGCGGATATCTCCAGCCCTTCAGCCGCGATGTTGAGGGGATCACCGATGCCAGCGGCGCTCAGTTTGCTTTGCGTCAGGTATTTCAAACCCTGCGTGGTCGGCCGGGCCACCGTCAGGAAGTTAACTGGATCACGTTGAACGTCGATGCGGATGTCTTCTGGAATCAGCCTAAATACGGCCCGTTCTATCCCGGCGATCCGATGTACGCGGGAGCTCCATTTTCAACCAGTGATTTCGGCAGTCCCGTGCTTGGGTATTTTGACTTCTCACGCCCGGATCTCAGCCAGGTTGCAGACAGCCTCAACAGTAATGTTTCGTGGCGCATCGGTGCCGACGTAAGGGCGCTGGCTGATGAAGATTGGAGCATCGACAATCAGAAATTGGAAAAATTTGACACGGGCCTGGCCGTCGATCAGTCGCCGAACCTGAGCTATTTCTTCGGTAATCAGTATCTGGGACCGCTTTCGACCGACCAATGGACTCTCGCCGTCAATTATCAGTTAACCCGAAAGTACATTGTTTCACTGGTGCAAAGCTACGATTTTTCTCTGGCTCATAATGTCATGTCGAGCATCACGCTTGTCCGAAAACTTCCACGTTTTTATACGGCCATTACCCTTGGTTATAGCGCCGATACTAAAGATACGGCCGTGTTCTTCAGCATCTTCCCGGCCGGGTACCCGCACGCAGGCATTGTTAACTCCAGCACGCTTGAAGCCATCCAGCAGTAACAGCGCGGAAAAATGCATGGCCACCCATCTGAATCTCCGCCTTTCCGGCTTTCAAAAATCGCCGCCCGCCATAAAAAAAGCGGTATAATCAGGGCAGATAAGCGGGCGGACGCCTTGATTTTGGGAATGGATTTTGATGCGGCTCGACACCTCGCAACACATGCGCATGGATCAGCGAATGAAGCTGGCTCCCCGCATGATTCAGTCGATGGAAATACTTCAGTTATCCACCATGGCGCTCGAAGAACGCATCGACCAGGAACTTGTTTCGAATCCTGTTCTGGAACGCGCCGACTCCATGGAAGCCGCCTCCGATTCTCCGCCGGTCGCAGGAATGCCGACCGAAGCTACTCAAGCGACGGCCTCGATCGATAAGCCATCATCGACCGCAAATTCGAATGATTCGTGGGATGACGTCAATCGCAGTGCACCCTCGCGCGTGAACCGATCTTCCGATGATCGTGATCCCAAGGCGGAAGCAATCGCCAATACCGCCGCGCGCAGTATGTCGCTTTCCGAGGCACTGCTCCAGCAGTGGGTGTTGGTCGATGTTCCGGATCGAATCCTCGAAGCTGGAAAAGTTCTGATTGACTGGGTTGACGATGATGGTTATATCCGCGACAGCCTTGATTCGATCTGCCGTCATCTACCCGAAGGAATTCGGCGCGACGATGTTCAGGCTGCCTGGCCGATCCTGCAGAAGCGGCTCGAACCACCCGGCATCTGCGCTCGAAATATTCGTGAGAGCCTGCTTCTGCAACTGGAAGCCATCGCACACGAGCAGAAACTGGATTTAAGCGTCCCACAAACCATCGTACGCGACTACCTGGAAGACCTGGAGATGAACCGTCTGCCTCAGATCAGCCGAAAAAGCGGACTGACTCTGGAACAGATCAACGAAGCGCGGCAATTCATGGCCCGGCATCTGAATCCACGCCCCGGTCGCCTGCTCGTTGACGCCAAGGTACCGTCCGTTACACCCGATGCGGTTATCGATATCGATGAACAGACGGGGGAATATCGTATCCGTTTGACCGATGATCGGCTTCCGCGGCTTTGCGTCAATGAGGTCTATACCCGCATGGCGCGGGTGAAAACGGTCGACGACAATACCCGACAATTTATAAATAATAATATTCGCAACGCCCGCTGGCTGATCGAGGCCATCGAGCAGCGCCGCCACACGCTGCTGCGCGTATTGCGCGTGGTTGTGGACATGCAGCGCGACTTCATTGAAATGGGGCCGGAACATCTCAAGCCTTTGCCGATGACCTCCGTCGCAGACCAGCTTGGGATCCATGTAGCCACGGTCAGCCGGGCGGTCGCGGACAAATATGTTCAAACGCCCCGGGGCGTCTTTCCGTTGAGACAGTTTTTCACGGGCGGAATGGAAAATGCCGCCGGCGAAGCCGTCAGTTGGGATGCGGTCAAAGCCAAGCTGATCGATGTCATCGCACAGGAAGATAAAAAAAATCCTCTCAGTGATGATGAGATCGTGGAAGAACTCGCCAAACGCGGCCTCGCACTCGCAAGGCGGACCGTCGCCAAGTATCGCAAGTTGTGCAATATCCCCCCGGCCCGCCGTCGCCGGGAATTCTGATATCGCACCGCAAAAGCCCGCGCAGGCAGCGCCTTATGGATTCACTCGGGATTTGATCCAACTTCCGGCGCCGGACCGCGTATAGTTCCATCGCTCATGTCGGCTGCGACCTATCTGCAGGGCATCTATTTCCTGTATCACGCCATGCAATATCGCAAATGTCTCAGGGCGTTTACGCTCCAGTCTTTGTCTTCGAACCCTTCTGTATCGCTCCCCGGGCGGAGGCATGAAAAAGATGGCCTGAGAGGCGGGCGAATGCCGCTGCCAGAATTCGTCCAAGGCCGCCACGGCGGAAGGTGACCCGGTATCCGACTGCAGAATGGACCAGCGAACAAGAAGACGCAGGGAGATACGCGGCTCAGCCCACCAGATGCATAATTCAGATGAGGGATGTTGCTGGAGTTGCGAAACCTTCCGGCTTCGTAAATCCGTGCTCACCGCAACGGTCATATCTGCAGGATCAAACCCGCGAATCACCACCATCCGCACTCGGGCACGGTCGGGATGCTCGATACTTGCCAGCGCTCCAAGAAGCGGGGGAGCGTTGTCCATGGCACCGCGTATTAAATCCTGGATACGGGATAATGAACTGATGGACGACAATGTTAAATTTCCAAATTCATCGCGGTGCAATCCGCCTTGAGAAACAACTTATCCGACGTTTTCCATTACCTGTTTACCGCGGAATACGCTTCATTCGTGCAACCTGTTCCTGAATATAACTGAATATCTTCTGCGCCTTGGGAATCTGGTAAAGTTCCAGTACCGGGGTCGTCTCATCCAAGCTCTTGATGGTGATCGTCCCGATTTTCAGGGCTCTCTGGATAAAACCCTGCCTTAACTGCATGTCCTGTATCGAAGCCAACGATATCCAGTCAATTTGTCGGGTAAAAACGCCGGAATGCAGTTCCACCCTCTGCGGCCCGACGAAACACCGCGATGAACGCGTCCCCAGATAGATTAAAAATACGACGACCAGATCAACAATCAATACCGATCCAAAAATGATACCTGCGTAGGGCCGAAGCCGCGGCACCACATAGACGGATGCCGCCAGAATGGCGATAATCAGGCATACGACGTATTTGAAAAAATTGTCCCATTGAGATGTGCTGACCCGATACATGAATTCGACCTTGGCGTCGCCGGTTGACTCTCCTTCGTCATCTTCCTGATGTCGATCCGCCGTGGCAGGGGCCCTCCCGTCGTCGCGCTGGGCCGTATCAAGATGTTCGTTGCAGAACCGGCATTTTTTTGCTGATGCAAGAATTCGCTCGGCGCAAAAAGGGCAGTTCTTGAACGATTGAATTTCGCCGCCGGAAATGCCGCCGGTTCCGTCTGTCGGCCGGGCGGGCAGGGGCATGACAACGCGGTGGCACGTCCTGCACACGGCTGCTTTGCCCAGTTGACGCTCGGAAATCTCCATGCGACTTCCACAGGTGCACGTCACTTCCCACGCTTGGGATCCATCATGGGGCAATTGATCTGAAATCTGCACACTCCTCAGGTTTCCGACGTTCCTACCATCAACGAATGAGCGCTGCGTCCAGGAGATCAATTCGGCATCGCGTCGCCAGAAATCCCGCCGAGTGTGTCGATATCGTCAGACTCTCGGCATGTTGGACCGGTAGTTTTACAAATACCGGCGGATGTCCAGCTACCAATATTCCGGATGAATAGATGCTTCGCCCGTTCACCTTGATGCTCACCTCTCCACGACCGATTTTCCCGGCGGAATCATCCATCTGCGCCGCAAACACCAGATATCGATATCGGCCTCCGAGCCGATAGGTCACGGCGCACGGCGCGTGGAGGCCGACTCCATGGTGATACACAACTCCGCCGGCCCGCAATTTCGCTCCGACTGCGCTACGATTCAACTCCAGCGGCCAGGGTTTGCCAAATAGAGGCGTCTGCTGATATTTCTCAGGAGGAATTGCCGCAAGCCACGTCACATCGCCACCGAAAGTATTAATTTCGCCCACGGTCGATAGAGGAATATGCAGCGTTAACCCCGCCTGTGTATTTATGGTGAACTGCCGATTCGCCATTTTCACTGCGGTCGCGTGCAACACCGATCCGTCGAGCAATTGAATCTCCGCCGTCGGATGTCCGCTCGTGCCGGTCGGCAGGCCGCCAAGAACGAGCCGCCTGACCCGCGACCAGGGGGTGGTTTGATTTCCCAGCTGGCTGTGCATCTGAATCCCGTCAGCCGCGCATGCCAGAAACGTACCCTCAAGCAATCCGCCGCCGATAAGATAAAGACGGTCGTGTGCCGCCGCCTTTCGTCGAATAATTCCGTGACGTGACGATCCCAGCCCGGTGGCGTCGATCACCGGCACAATGACGGTGCCAAAGTCGGTCTTAATGTGAAAGTTATTCCCGTTCGAGAGGATCGATTCCCCCATCAGACAGCTACCGTCTTTCAGGTAGACTCTGCGGCGGCGGGAATGCCGCCGAGTGAAATCTCCCCTGGCCAGCGCAATCACCCGCGTGAATGGAATCCTCTGGATCCCACCAGATGGGGCTCGATAAATAACCATGGGAACCTTGGCCCGCTTAATAGCGATCAGCCGAATACCATTAACACGGACAAAGCGATTTTGAGCATCGAGTTTCGCAAGTAAAACCCGCCAACCGGGCGATGCTCTCTTCACGGCTGCCTCGGTGGGGCGGGCGAATAGGACGCCCAAGAGCGACAATAAAACCGCCCCCGCATGCACCGTGCGACTTACACCGCACCGTGCAGCGGAGCAATTCCTTCTATCACTCATATTCCCTGCCGGCAATAAATCCATATCTCACTTTTGTAAAATCGGTAACAGACGTTTCGGTATCTGCAGAATGATCAAGGCCATGGCAGTGCCATAACTGCTGCCGGCGCCGCCCACCCACGCTCCGTCAGGCTGTTGACGTGAGAGTAGATTTTTGCTCATGGCCGGCCACCATCGCGCCCACCATTTCCCACCAGCCAGAAACATCGCCTGTGTGCCGTAGTAATTGCCGTAAAAATAATTGCCCTGCATATTCAGTGGTGTGCCCGGCAGACAACCATTGACATAATGTACCGCCGCGCCAATCATCGCTCCCTTGTAGACTCCGGAATAGAACAGCAGCGCCACACCCGCCGCACTACGTGCGAAATCCGATCCGCTCATTCCCAACATATAGCTGAATCCACCATCAGGATTCTGCAGGCGACGAACGAACCCAATCGCCTTGAGCATGGTTCTGCGCGGAACGCCGATTCCCGCCTGCCGCGCCGCCCGCAACGCCATCACCTGACAGATCGTCACCGAGATGTCACCGGGCATGACCACCGGTTGATATCGCCATCCCCCCTGGGCATTCTGGGTATCCACGATCAGACGCACGGCCTTTTGCAGCTTATTGCGAAGACCGGGAATTTGCGATTCGCCATAAATCTCCGCCAAAAATAGGGTCGCAAAACCTTGGCTGTACATCGGCGTCCCGTCGTTCTGCGCCGCGATAAGGCCTGAATGATGACAATGTGCCAAAATATAATGCAGCGCGCGTGACACATTGTCCCCATAGGGGCCTTGGCCGGGAACGTTGCCCCCTGCAACAAACGCCAGTGCTCCCAGCGAAGTAATCGCCGTGCTGCCGGAATCAAACGATCCATTTGCATTCTGACGTGCGGCAAGCCATTTTAATCCGCGGGCAATGGCGTTGCGAATCTTAGGGGTGTATTCATTTTTCAGCGGACTTGTCTGGCCGGCGCGAAAATCTTTCAAAC
>JAJZNY010000280.1 GCA_021852245.1 Planctomycetota bacterium
CCACCAACCCGGCGAGGCCCGCACCGCCGAAACGATCCAGTGTTTCAAGGTCGAGGATCAGTTGTTTCGGCTGATAATGGGCGATGAGTTCGATGATCTCCTCGCGGAGTTCCGGGATCAGGGCCAGCGTCATCGAGCGGCTCAGATGGTAAAACACCCGCCCGTCACCGAGATTCTGAGCGGTACCCAGCGAACAATCGCGACATCGATGGCGTCTTTTCATGGCGTGCCGCCTGCCGATGATCGCGGCTTATGAAGATGAGTGGCAGCCCATTGATCCCATCGCGCAATGGCGAGCCGGCGCTGAATCTCGGGTGCGTAATATTCATAGCCGAGCTCTCGACCGGTTATTCGCTTGAGGGCATAGGAGGAATAAAACCGGACGGCCGGATCGGTGGAGTTCAGGTCCCGGATCAAGGTGGGGATGGCGGCAACATCATGATGATCGGCCGCCTGCTTGATGGCGGGAATTTTCAGCGAGGCATCGGGGCTCCTGAGGCTCGGGTGGCCGAGATCAAAGAAGCTGCACCCCCCCAGCAGCACGGAGCTGATGGTGACGCCCAAGATAATAATTTTCAGATATATCGACCGGCCATCGGCAGCGGCGCTCCGGACGCGGCAATGAGATCGGTGGTGCATGAATCGCCCGCCTTCTGTAAAACTCCGCCCCTTCCCGTGAGTATATTAGGACATGGCATGGTGATTTGGCCAGCGGGGTGGATAGGGAAACCGTTTCTTCCGGAAGCGGGGGCGAATTAGGCTATAATCCACGTCGGTCGGCCGGGGCGACGGGTCGGGTGATGGAGTATTTACACATTTAGACATGGACATGCTTGCACACAATAATATATCAATGTGTGTACGGCGGATAGCGCTTGCCGAGGCACCCGCTGCCGCGAATTGGATGAGCCACGCGAGCGGCGGGGTTTTGCAATTGCTGGGGCATTTCTGGGAGCGATTACCGCAGGCATCCAAATTTACGCAGCCGGATTTTCATCTCCTTGCCGTAATGCCTGAAGAGGCACCGTATTCACCGGTGGCAGACTGGGGAGTATGCCGGGGAGTGATGCTGTACGTTCCTCATGCCCATCGCGCCGAGGTATTTGGCATTGATTCGGATGCGGCAGGGCATTTATCGATGTATTTGGCGGGTTGGGAGAGGTTGCTACGGAATACCGAGGCGATTAAAGGTCCTATAACTGCAGCTGAGGCCTCACCCGCCCCATTGCAATTCATTACGGGCGATGCCGAGACGATTCGCGTCATGTTGCCGCAAATGCTGATGTTAGTTCGGCGGCGTCAACCGGCGAAGATGGTGACCAACTGCGTGATGGTTCTGGATGAGAATGCGACGATCAGCGAGCAATTGAACGTTCGGCCCGCCCGTGCGGATGACGAAGCGACTCTTAACCGGTGGCGGAGGCTTTATTCGCAGGAGCGAGGCATCCTTTTTGAGGCGAATATTATTGATGGCATTCGTGCGGGGAATATTTTCGTTTATGAGGTTGACGGTCAAGTCGTATCCGTGGCGAAATTGGATATTGATTTGCCAACCCATGTCGAGATCGGTGGCGTTTACACCTTTCCGGAGATGCGAGCGCATGGTTATGGCACGGCGATAATGGAAGGTTTGGCATTTCGAATTCGGCAGCAGGGGAAAATCCCCATGCTTCAGGTGGATGAATCGAACACTTCGGCATATCGTCTTTATCAGCGTTTGGGGTGGAAAGAGCTTGGGCGGTTAAGTCGGGTTTGGCTTGTACCATGAGGAGTTTGGCTGCGCTTGGCCCGAAGCGGACGGCATATGGGGTTAAATGTTCCACGTGGAACAACGAAGATCCGGTGACGAGACAAACAGCCAGCACGTGGAAATCTTGACACCATGCTGGGTCAAACTGGAGTGGAGCTCGCAACTTGGAACCTGAGTAACCGCAGTACGCCACCCAGGTTCGGCTTTTGGTTTAAATCAGGCATCGTCAATCCAATCTGTCTTCTGCGATTAGAATCCCCAATTTTCGGTCACATTATTCACAGCGGTCGGCGATACCAACACCTGGTCGATTTGACATTCCTCGAATCGTGCGGCACCATGTTCCACGTGGAACATGATGGTTGGCCGATACCGCTCGGCGTCTCGATGGTGTCTCAGTGTAACAACATCGGTATAAGCCAACATCATAACTTTGAAAAACCGATATGGAGTACCACAATGGCTGCCAAACCGCGACTTGGAAAAGGGCTCAATGCACTCATTACCCGGCAAACGCCCACACCGCCTTCCGATACGTCCACATTAACCGCTCATCGATCGGGCCAAATTCATCAGCTTCCGATTGAGCTTATTGCTCCCAATCCGTCTCAGCCGCGATCTCCGTTTACCGACGCCGATATCGCCGAGCTCGCTCAATCGATCAAGATTCATGGAGTGCTCGAACCGATTCTGGTTCAGCGGAAGGACGCCGATCGGTACGAGCTGATTGCCGGCCATCGGCGAACTGCCGCCGCCAAGGCCGCCGGCCTGAATCAGATACCGGCCATCGTCAAGGAATCCATCACCCCGGAACAACAAACCGAATGGGCATTGGTGGAAAATATTCACCGTGAGGACCTCAATCCTCTCGATAAGGCCATAGCTTATCGGACCTACATCACTCGATTTCATCTCACCCACGCACAGGCGGCGGAACGGTTGGGTCAGGATCGTGCATCGATATCTAACCACCTAAGAATACTAGACTTACATCCAGATATCCAGACGATGATCCGCAATGGAATTCTCTCCTTCGGACATGCCAAAATTCTCGCGGGAATCGAAGAAACCGATCGGCAACTGCAACTCGCTACACTTGCGGCGCAAACGGCCATGAGCGTCCGCGAGCTTGAGCGGCAGGCATCAACCGCCCAAAGCCCCCCGCAGTCCGGCGAAACCCTCGTACGCGAACATTCCCGCACCGTCAAAAGCGCCCATGTGATTGAATTGGAACAGGAACTCTCCCGAAAGCTGGGCACCAAACTTCGTATTTTCCCCGCCCGGCGGAAAGGGTCCGGCAAGTTGGTGATACAATATTTCTCGCTGGATGAATTTGATCGGATCGTGGAGGCCCTGACGGGCAAATCCGATTGATTGCGGGAAGAGTAAAGTTTTAACGTATCGGAGCCGCTTGGATTCTTCATCACCCAACATTCTCGCCCGGCTGCGGGAGCTATTCCCGGATGCACGAATCACCACGCTGCGGAAAATGGTGGCTGACGGACGGGTGGAACTCAACGGCGTGCGAGTTCGATCGGTTAATCTGCCCGCCCCGATGGGGGAGCAAGTGACCGTACGCGAAGCCTCCGATCGCAACCGTGTCCCCAGCAAGAATATTATATTCTCCGATGCACATATTTTGATATTTGATAAACCTATCGGGCTCATCACCTCCACCACCCGGGAGGAACGTCGGCCCACCGCCATCGCCCAATTGGAAAAGCAGATCGATCGTGCTCAACCCGGAGGCAGTATCTATCTGGTGCATCGACTCGACCGCGACGCATCCGGGCTCCTTATTTTCGCCCGCGATGTTCGCTCTCTTGCCAACCTGAAGATGCAGTTCCGCCGCCATACCATCACGCGCCGATATCAAGCCTGGGTGCATGGGCAACCTCCCAAGTCCGGCGAGCTTATCGACACGCTGGCCGAAGATGCGCTCGGACGGGTCGGCCGGAGCCCAGCCGGAAAACCTGCCCGGCTGCAATATCGTCTTATCCGGACGGACGGCCCCTATTCGCTGCTGGAAGTGGAACTCTACACCGGTCGCAAACATCAGATCCGAGTTCAACTGGCTCTTCGCGGCTGGCCGGTGCTTGGCGACCGGCTGTACGGCAAGGCCGACGGACAGAAGCGACTGCTTCTTCATGCGGTTGAATTAATGATTCATCATCCCGCCGACGGGCGCCGGACGGCATTTCGATCCCCGCCCCCGCACGATTTCCAGCCTGTGCGTCTGCCGCCAGCCGGTCGCGATAAATCGGGCTGACCGCCGCCATTTATCCGCCAGCCTGTTCGCCCGGCAGCGCCGTTTCATCCTTGATCAGATACACCGGCAGTTTCCGTTTCGGGTCGCCCGCGAGGTAAACCGTCCGGGAGGTAAAGGCAAACTCTATCCCCGCTTTTTCAAATGCTTCCATCACCGCCAGATTGAACCGCTCATTAAAATCAATAAATCCCCTGGAATCTGTCACCGGGCGGAAATAATAGCAAACGGTGATGTTGAGTGAATCAGCGGCGAAATCGCTGAAATAGACCTGCGGCGGATGATCGGCGGGATTGTCGGGGTTGTGCACCGGCCCCCGGAACGCGTCACTCTCGAGCAGATCGCGGATGATATTCACCGCCTGCCGGGTTTTGTCCACACCGGCGTCATACGTTATCCCAAGGGTTATAAAACGCCGCAGGAACGGCCGGGCCGAAAGATTCTGGACGCTGCCACTGACGATATCCGAATTGGGAACCGATACCAGCGTGCCATCGGCAAGACGCAGGCGCGTGGATCGGAACCCGATGTCTTCGACCGCACCCGTGAACCCCTGATAGGTCACCTGCTGGCCGGTAAGAAACGGGCGGTCCATAAAGATCGTCAGCGAGCCGAAGAGATTTTTCAGTGAGTCCTGTGCGGCGAGCGAGACGGCCAGACCGGCGATACCGAGTCCTGCCAGCCAGGAGCCAATGTCGCGATCAAACACGTTCTGGGCAATAAACAGCACGGCAAAGAGCGCCACGATCACGCGGAGGGTTTTGCGGATGATCGGCCCCATCTGTTCCGTCAGAGGCGTTTCATGTCGCTGGATAAACCCCTTCAGGGCGATTTCCACCGTCTCGACGACATTGTACAGATACCAGAAGACGCTGATGGCGATCAGCAGCACCACCATTTTGCCACCGGCGTAGCGCAACACGCTATTTAGGTGCAATTGCCCCAATCCAACCAGCAGCGAAATGGAAAATACCGCCAAGTTCGCCGGCCTGGCCAGTGATTCAATCAGCACCGCCTGAACATGCCAGCCTCTTTTCTCCAGCCGCCCGCCGACGGCGTTGAGGGAGGCAATCAGGGCCCGCCCGATGGCCGCCCCTAGAAAAATCGCACCCAGCAGGATCAACCAGTTATACCAGTGATTGGCCATCAACAGACGATGAACATTCAATACATGCATCACCTGGCTGTAAAGAGTGTGCAGATCGTGGTGATGATGCTTCGGAACCGCGGGCTGCGTGGCGGCGCTGCCCGCCAGAACAATTTTAATCGGCACGATACCGGTTCTCATATTGGTATTCCTAACCTCCACTTGAACATCATTCAATTCCCACGCGATTTTGTACTTGCAATATCAGCATCGCAACCGGGCTCGCTTGCAGCCAATCCAAGCAGGCTCCGCGCATATTGCGAGCTCGATCCCCGCATGCCCAGGAGCGCACGCCTTCCGCGCTGGGCCATGAGCGTGGCACCGCTTTGATCGGTCAGCCATTTTTCCACCGTTTCGGTCAACTCGTCAGGACCGGCGATCTGAATCGCTCCATCCACAGCTCGCAATGCTGCCACAACATCCGAAAAATTCCACGTATGCGGGCCGAAACAGACTGGTTTTCCCAGTGCCACAGCTTCAATCATGTCGCTGCCGCCCAGCGGAACAAGCGAGCGCCCGGAAAATATTCCGCCGGAAATGGCGTACGCCTTTTTGAGTTCGCCGAAGGTGTCGAGCATGACCACCTCTTCGCCCGCCAGCGGATGCGATTTCGCATCATCCCGGCACTCCGACCGCCGGACTACTTTCAGCCCGCGCTGCGAAATGGCATCCATCACCTGCGCATAAACCTCCGGCTTTCGGGGGGCGATGCACAGCCGCAACTGGCTGAATCGTGGACGCAGGGCCTGATAGGTATCCAGCAGCGGTATTTCCTCCCCCGGCCCGGTTGATCCAGCGGTCAAAAGCCAATGCTCCGGCAGGATTCCCAGTGCGGCGGCGAAAACATCCGCGCCGGCAATCTCGGTTGAAAAGTCCGCAGTGTCGTATTTCATCGTCGGACGCACGGTTATTTTTTTCGTATCGGCTCCAAGATCGATAAGGCGCCTGCC
>JAJZNY010000034.1 GCA_021852245.1 Planctomycetota bacterium
AACCTTTCAAACAAGGCTCAGTCGGACCGCGGCTCCTGGCGGCTGCCGGCCTGTTTGTTTTTCTGCTGGCGGAAACCTCACGCGTTCCCATCGACGATCCCGACACGCACCTGGAACTGACCATGATCCATGAGGTGATGGTGCTGGATCACAGCGGCCCCCTGCTGGGGGCGATTCAATATGCCTCCGCTCTCCGGTTGCTGATTCTGATCAACTTGGTTCTGCAATTCATATGTCCGATGCATACCGGCATTCCAGCGCTCAGTTGGTTGCTGTTTATATTGGAGGCATCTGCTGCGGCAGTGCTTGTCGGCATTATTGAATCGATCATGGCGCGCCTGCCGATGCGTCATGTGCCTACCCTGCTGGCGGCCGCCGCCGTGCTCAGCGGCCTGGGTTTTGTTCTGGCTGTGAGGTAAGTGCGATGATATGGCTCATTGACGCTATTCTGACAACGGTGCTACTGCTGAATCTCTTCCTGCTCAGTGTAAGTCGTATGAAATCGCTCATATCCGCGGCTGCACTGCAGGGGATCATGCTGAGCATCCTGCCCCTGCTGCTTGTGAAAGAGGTGGACCCGCTGATTCTTACCACGGCACTGGTTACGGCCGGGATCAAGGGATGGACCATCCCGCAAATGCTTGAAAAAGCGCTGCGGGACGTCCGGATCAAACATGAGGTCGAGCCGCTGATCGGATTTATCCCCAGCATGCTCATCGGCGCCGTCGGTACCGCTGCAGCGTTGATGATGACCATTCACATATCCGGGCTGCATCATCCGAAATCTCTGCTGGTCATTCCCGCATCCATGTCCACCATTTTGACCGGGCTGCTTCTGCTGACAACGCGATTCAAGGCCCTGACGCAGATCATCGGCTACCTGATTCTTGAAAACGGCATTTACATTTTTGGCATGCTGTTGCTTGGGGTCGTCCCTTTTTTGGTTGAACTGGGCATTCTACTGGATTTATTCGTCGGCATTTTTGTAGTTTGCATCATCCTCAATCACATTCATTCCGCGTTTGCGTCGCTCGATACGCGTCGGCTTACTTCACTGAGGGAATAAGCTTCATGCTGCTTGCCGCCATCATATTGCTTCCTTTTCTAGCCGCTCTGCCGGCGGCCATCGTCCATTCCGACCGTGCACGGCCGTGGATTGTATTTGCAGCATCTGCGGTGCATCTGGTTCTCACCGCAGCGATTCTGGTCGCCCCGCCGCCCGCCATCTGCGGCGGCTGGATCGGACTTGACCCACCCGGTGAGTTGGTTCTGTTGCTAACCAGCATTCTGTTCTTCATCTGCACGCTCTATGGAACCGGCTATCTGCGCCAATGGCCGGGGCGTTTCAATCGCGTGCTGGCCCCTTGTCTGCTGGGCTTTCTGGGCGGTGCCACGCTCATGGCGTGTTCCCAGCAATTGGGTCTCATCTGGATTGCGATGGAAGCGACCGCTCTGTGTACCGCACCCATGATTTATTTCCGACGCACACCGGAAAGTATTGAAGCCACCTGGAAATATCTGCTCATCTGCTCGGTCGGTATTGCAATCGCATTGCTTGGGTCATTTTTTCTTGTCTATGCCTTTCTGATTCATCATCACACGCCCGGCCTGCTTTTTTCGCAACTGGTCGCCCACGCCCGAGATGCAGACCCTATCTGGTTGAAGATGGCGTTTGTACTTCTGCTCATCGGGTACGGAACGAAGATGGGGTTGGCGCCCATGCACACCTGGAAACCAGATGCCTATGGCGAAGTGCCGGGCATCGTTGGTGCTCTGCTTGCGGGTGTGCTTACGAGTTGCGCTTTTCTTGCCATCCTGCGGATCATGCGAGTCTGTGTGGCCGCCGGCATGCGTGCCTACACCGGACATCTGCTCATTGGAATCGGTATTTTTTCGATGGCGGTAGCGGCGGTCTTCCTGATGGGGCAGAAAGATTTCAAGCGAATGCTCGCATATTCCAGTGTCGAGCAAATGGGCATTCTTGCGCTGGGGGCTGGGATCGGTGGGCCCGCCCTTTATGGTGCCCTGCTTCAGATGATTAATAACGGACTTACCAAGGGAATGCTCTTTTTATCGGCGGGGAATATTCATCGCGCTTATGGCAGTAAATCATCGGATCATGTTCATGGTGCCTTCCGCCGAGAGCCCGTTTCCGGAACGCTCTTCATGCTTGGATTTCTGGCCATCACCGGGTCGCCCCCATTTGGGCCCTTTGTCGGTATGTTCACCATCCTGAAAACCGCTTTCTTTGACCATCTTTTTCTATTAGGTGCGGCATTCATCGGCCTTCTGCTGCTGGTATTTCTGGGGATGGGGCGGACGGTTCTGGCTGTTACCCTGGGGCGCCCGCTCCCCGGACGCCTCTACCATACCCAATTCCGGGACAGTTTTATATCGGCGGCCCCACCGCTCATTTTACTGGCGCTGATCCTGCTGCTCGGGCTCCACGTGCCAGCCCCACTGATTAAACTTCTGCATCAGGCACAGCGATACATCGAGGTATCTCCATGAACACCCCCGCGTACCGTGATACCATGCTGGCAATGACCGGCGGCTATGCGGTGCCGCGGGCAGATATCCCTGTGCTTCCGCTGCCCGCGTTTCAGGACGCGATTGTCAACGCTGTCGCCGAAGACGGTTGCCGTGTAGTAAGCCACTTCGGACTCCCCGATCCGACGAGCGACGACTTAATACTTTTATATGCGGTTTTGGCTCACGATCATTCCGGGCGGCTCCATATATCCGCCGCTGCTGCTCCCCGGAGCGGCTATCCGTCGCTTACCCCGCGCTGCCCTCAGATGCACTTGTTTGAGAGGCAGATCGCTGAAAATCTGGCGGTTCCGCTGCTTGGCCACCCCTGGCTCAAACCGGTGGCGTTCCCAAGGGGCGTCGACCGGAGAGTCGAACGCAGTTCACCTTTCATCGGGGCGGATGATAAGGTCGGGATCATGGATTTTTATCAGATCGGCGGCGGGCAGGTGTATGAGGTGGCAGTCGGGCCAATTCACGCCGGCGTCATCGAGCCGGGCCATTTCCGATTCCAGTGCGACGGCGAAACCATCCTGCACCTGGAAATATCCCTTGGATATCAACACCGGGGTGTGCAACACGCACTTGAAGGAGGGCCGAATAAACGTTCATGGCATTATGCTGAAACTCTCTGTGGCGATTCAACGATTGCCCACGGATGCGCCTACGCCCAGAATATCGAGGCGCTTGCGTCTTTCCGGTTAAGTCCGCGGGCGGCCGCCATCCGGGGCATTGCCCTAGAACTTGAGCGGCTCGCCAATCATGTCGGCGACTTGGGTGGCATGGCCAAAGATGTCGCATTTCTTCCGACTGAATCATACTGCGGCCGCATTCGCGGTGAATTTCTCAATATGACGGCGCTGATTTGCGGCAACCGATTCGGGCGTGGATTAATTAAGGTTGGCGGAACCGGGTTTGATCTCGATGATCAACTCAGAGCGGATCTGCTCCGCAGACTTGCTGATGCGCAGCGAGACCTGCAGCCGGCCATTGAGATATTATGGAATTCACCTTCCGTCACCGCCCGGTTTGAGCACACCGGCGTCCTGCCGCGAGAAACGGCGTTAGAGCTGGGTCTGGTCGGTGTAGCCGCGCGGGCCAGTGGTATTGACAGGGATAGCCGCCGCGATCACCCGAGCGGAATATATCGCTTTACGCATCTGCCGGTGGTGACGGCCCACGGTGGCGACGTGCTGGCAAGGGCATATGTTCGCGGGCTGGAGATACAACACTCCATCGCTTTTGTTCTGGAACAACTCCAATCTCTTCCGTCGGGCGAAACTTTCACTCCGACCGCCGCCCTGCGGTCCGGCATGTTTGCCGTGAGCCTGCAGGAATCGTGGCGTGGCGAACTGTGTCATGTGGCGTTAACCGATGCCGACGGCCGCTTTGAACATTACAACATTACGGATCCGTCGATCCATAACTGGTTCGGTCTGGCCATGGCCATGCGCGGAGGACAAATATCAGACTTTCCCATTTGTAATAAAAGTTTCAGCTTATCGTATTGCGGGTGTGATTTATGATCCGTCCACTATTCATCAGCCTCCGGTTACAAAGAAACGATTGGGGAGATGCAGATGCTTGAACAGTTGAAAACTCGATTGCAGCAGGGATATCGCACGATGGCGTTTCCCGACGGACCGCCGCCCGAACTGCCGGGCCGATTCCGTGGGCGGCCAATCTTCGACTCGACCCGGTGTCCGCAGGGGTGCGACGAGTGCGTTCGAGCCTGCCCCACCGATGCGATCCAGATTGACGCCGGCGGTATCCGCGTCAATCTCGGCCGATGCCTTTTCTGCACCGATTGTACAGATGCGTGCCCGCACGGGGCAGTTGGCCATGCGCAGGATTATCGCCTTGCCGTGCGCAGTGAGAATGATCTGACTATCCATGGCGGAGACGAATTAAAACTTGCGGCCGCGCTGAATGAAAAGATGCGGAAGATTTTCGGCCGAAGTCTGCATCTGAGACAGGTTTCCGCTGGCGGGTGTAACGGGTGTGAATCCGATCTGAATGTACTCACGACGATCGGCTGGGATTTATCTCGCTTTGGGATTTCATTTGTTGCCTCACCGCGCCATGCCGACGGTTTAATCGTCACGGGTCCGGTCACCGAAAATATGAAGGACGCACTGCTCGCGGCCTATCACGCTGTGCCATCACCGAAAATGGTCATTGCCGTAGGTGCCTGCGCCTGCTCAGGCGGGCCTTATGTGGATCATCCGGAAACGCATAATGGCATTGGAGATTTATTACCCGTCGATCTTTATATTCCCGGCTGCCCACCTCATCCGCTCACCATTCTCGACGGTCTGCTGCGATTGCTCGGTCGGATTGACAATCGGTGACAGTGACATACGGAACAAAAACGCGGATGGTAGAATCTTGGGAATGATTCAGATAATTAAGCCTGCGCCGAACGCCAACGGGAATCAGCGCGAATGATGAAGCCATTTAAGCCAGAGCCCGGTACGCATCGGCAATTTCTGGCCGGTCTGCTTTTCCAGTACATTCCACGCCGTCTGGGCCACACCGACATTGGCATCATCCAATACATAAATCAGTGCACGATGCACCCGATAGGTGTTGTAATGGCTCAGCGCCAAAGCCGCATCAATACGTACCTGAGAATTGGACTTGGATTGCAGATCAGTAATCAGTGGTCCGATTAAAATCGGGTTGTTGACTTCCGCGGCCGCTATCGCCGCGCTCATTCGCACAAACACCGACGGGTCCGCCAACCCCGCAGCGAGCGTGGGCGCCAGCTTGGGATCATGGGATGTGCCAATCGCCATCATTGCCTGTCCCCGTACAAGCGGCGATGGAGCCTGTGCGGCGATCTGATACGCCTTCAGATAAGCCGGATCATGGCCATAGGGTTGCTTGGCCAGCCACGCGATCGCTTCCCGCTGGAGATCGGGCGTTGCGTTATCGAACATGCGGGCAGCCTCTTTGAGCGGCGTTTTCTGACTTCCGTGGCCACCGGATAATCGCTGCAAAAGGCCGTTCATAAACACATTGAAATCATGCGGCGTGCTGGGGCCCGACGAGCACCCTGCCAGCAGGCTGCATATGGTTACTGCCGCCACCCACTTCATCATGCCGGTGCGGGGTCTTCTATTTTTACATCTTTGAATCATCTGTTTTCCGTTGTGAGCGTTTCAATACTTTCGGGATCAACCCAAACCGGTTGGCCGACCGGTCGGCCCAGAAATCTTGATGCAATGGTTTCAAATCGCTGTCCCTGATCGGTCACGTAGCATGAAAGCCTGCCCCCCGTGCCGCCTCGCAACAAACCCATCGATTCCAATTGCGTTCGCACCACCGCCGCCGTTTCACCGGCTGAATCGATCAGAATGGTATCGGGACTCACTGCCGCCGCAACCGCATCGGCCAAGATCGGGTAATGAGTACAACCGAGAATCAGCGCCACCGGGGCAATTTGCCGCAACGGATCGAGATATTCATCAAGTACCAATCTGACCAGAGGCGAATCCGCCCCCCGCCCCTCTTCGATCAGCGGCACCA
>JAJZNY010000117.1 GCA_021852245.1 Planctomycetota bacterium
GATTACCAGCTTTACGACAATCGAGCCGATCCGCACCAGTTGCGCAATCTGATTGGCCGTCTCGATACCCGTTGGCCGGATAATAGTATATTGCTGAATTACGTGGGGCATCGTCGATCCATGCGGGAAATTACCACGCATCTGCGTCAACGTCTCATTGAGCGTATCGTGGAAGCCGGCGAGGTGCGTCCCAAAATCGCTCCCTGGCATTACTATGCCTGATGTCACAACAGGGGATGTCAGATGATTCGATTTTCACATGCTCCGCCCGGCCCCTCGCCATGCTGCGGTAGCAACATCGCGGCCAGCTCGGAGCCAGCTGAGCCGGTTGCCTCCCCGTAGGCCGGCGCCCTATAATCCGCAGGCTGAGAGGTAGATAAAAGCTTCGCTCAGGACTTGGAGGTTGTCATGAAGTGGGAAAAGTATGGTCTGATGTTACTGGTGGGCGCTCTGGCTGTCGGGGTGCCGTTGGCGCGCGTGGCGGCTGCACCCAAGCTGCATGCTGCCCCGCCGGCGGCGAAGGTAGTATTTACCCAATACCTTCAACATCGCGTGAGCCACATTCTCACGCAGCTGGAAAATCAGACGAGCTACCGCCACGGGTTTGTAGAGCTCAACAGGCTCTTTGATCTGGCGATTGCCCGCGATCCGAGGGCCGGCCTCAAGGCACTGGTCGACGTGGACTACGCACGGCGGCTTGTGACTCAGCTGGCTTCGCTCTCCAACGCCGAGCATCGGGCGGTACTGCTGCGGCTGCTGCTTAAGCATCGCGAACTGGGTGAAACGCTGGCGTATCTGGTGGAATCTCATCGCCAGCCGGTCAATCCCATCTACGCCCTGCTGTATAAAATGCACACGGCCCTGGGCAGCAAGATTGTGAAATATCCCAATCTCACGGCGGCGATCTGCGTGACCCTGTACAAACCGTTCCACCGACATCTGAATGAGAATCTGGTGGCATCACCGAGTCCGGTGGACATATTCAATTATTATGTCAAGTACCGCCACCTGATGTATTTCGGTATTAAGAATGTACCGGCCCGACTGCTGATTTATGTGGTCGATGACACCAACAGCATCAAGTATATGAAATGGGCGCTGGCCCGGTATCACGGCGACCCGATGGTGGGGCAGCTTTTTTTCACGATTCAGTACGATTACGGCGCTCTGAGGCCCGGTGCTGTCAAGCGGGTGGATCGCGCCGGCTACAATCTGCCCAACATTCTCAAATACGGCGGGGTGTGCATCGATCAGGCCTATTTTGCCACCGCCGTCGGCAAGGCGATCGGGGTACCGACCGCCATCGACGAGGGTATGTCGAGCGTGGTCGGACATGCATGGGTGGGTTTTCTTGAGGCCCGGGGCAATACCGGATGGTGGAATTTTAATACGGGCCGGTATTCAGAATATCAGGGGGTCATCGGGACGGTGAAGAATCCGATGACCCGCAGGCGGGAGCCGGACGATTTCATGTCCATCTCCGCCCAGTTGATTCATACCACGCAGTCGGACCGCTGGGCGGCGATCGCGCTGACCGATGCGGCCCGGCGCATGCTGTATCTGGAGCAGAAACATGAATCCCTGGCGGTGCAGACGCTGCCCAAGAACATTATCAAAGCTCGCCCGATACCTCTGGCCGTCACTCCTCACAACACGCTGGCCCTGCTGCGGCGCGCGGTTGATAAATGTCGCGGCTACAGCGACGAATGGGAAACCGTGGCCCAGATGGCAAGTCTGCACCTGCTTACGCTGGAGGAGAAGCAAGACTGGTCGGACAAGCTCATGCAGCTCTGCGGACAGCGGTATCCTGATTTTGCCCTGGCGGTTCTCACCCCGATGATCAATTCCATCCGGAATGTTCAGGAGCGGGTTCACCTGTGGAACCGTGTTTTCCCGCTGTTTGCCAATACACGATTTGATCTGGCGGCACGCATCCGCATGATGCAGGCGGCGGCGTGGGAAAAGCTGAAGAAGGATAACCGCGCCGGGCGGTATCTCATGTATGTGATCAACCGCTACACGAATGCCGGTCCGTTTGTCATCACCGCGCTGGAGAAAGCGGCGGCTATTCTCACCCGCCAGGGGCATAAAAATCGCATCTTGACGCTTTATGAGCAGACCTGGCTGCATATCAGGCCGCCGCCACGCGACATGCTTGCGTTTGAAAATGAAAGTTCATGGTTTCAGGTGGGCAAGAAGTTGGAGGCCATGCTGAAAGCTCAGGGGCATATGCGTCTTGCGCAGAAAGTGTCCGATGAACTTGAATCCGGCGGTGCGTCGATGCGGGCGCAGTGATGGGTGTCGGCCCGCCAGCTCACTACTGAACCGGTCTCGGTCCCGGCGCGCAGGGGGCGGCCTGCGGGGTCTGTAAAGTTTCGATGCGGCAAACATTAATGTTTCATGACCGACCCGTCTGGGGTCGGGCGGATATCCGCCCCGGTTCTTTACCTCCCTGTTCGGCGGTAATGATGCCGCCCGGCATACCGGCTGAGGCGAACCCCGCCCTGCCCGCATCCGGGCTTGCGCCATCATCCCGCAGGTTATCAACCGCAGCCTGAAACTCTATTGATATGAAAATAGCAACATATTCTCATGTGTGGGAGGATAACCGCCGATAATATTCGCTTGGCGCGACTGCTTCGAGTGCAGTCCGACATAAAAAAACCGGTTAAGCAACCGTAGTTGAGATGCGGTTGACGGAGAGTTGTCTGTTTAACTGTCCGGAGATTCTTGATGCCTGATCGCAAAGTTCCGGTTCACTCGCTCAAGTCGTTGCACGTCCGAGGAACCGCAGGTCGGAGGCCCTCTTCGGCCCCGCCGGCCGCGAGAAAGTCGGCTTCCCCATCTCGGGAGCCCGCAGATGCCGCCCACGCCCATTCTGCCGCCACCATGGATATGTCGGTGATGATTCGTAAGTTCGTCCGCCCCGGAGATTGTGCGGTGGAGCTTGGTTGCGCCGACGGTCGAAATTTGCGTCTGATGGCCGAGGCAGCGGGCGATGACGGATGTGTGATCGGTATCGATGCATCGCCCGGTCACATCCACCGCCTTCGCCATAGCCCATCACTGCGGCGGATCAGAAACCTGCGATTATTCCTCTCACGGGGCGACAGCCTCCCGATTGAGCCCGATGTCGCCGATGTGATCATCTGTCAGGGGTTGGTATCACCGTCCGGATCGCGGCAGGCGGTCTACAGGGAAATGCTGCGCGTGCTGCGGCCCGGCGGTGTTCTCGTCGTCCATGACATTGTGGTTCACAAACTGCTTCCGCCCGAGATTGCCGATTCAGTGGCGGCTTTTGCCAGCGGTCTTGCCGGCGCGATTGAGGCGGAAAGTTATCGCCGCATTCTGGAAAGATTAGATCTCCGGGATCTGCAACTCACTCACTGCCCGTCGACCGATTTATTGCAGCAACTGCTGATTCCCAGTGCTGCGGAGACAACCGCGGGCCATCAGGTGGCATCCGCCTTGAATGAAGTGCGAAGCATCCTGCCGAATTTTATATCCGTGGTTCGCATCTTCGCCAGAAAACTCACGCCGGCCGGCTATCCGAGTTAAGTTTCTGTTTTTTTTGATCTGCGTGTGAAATAAATCGGCAAACCATTCGTTACGCCGGGCGTAGAGGATGAATGATGCGCTCCGGCCTCAAAAACATTCTGGTCTTACTGCTGGGAACGTCGGCCATATATGCCTCGCACGCATCCGCCGGCACCATCTACCTGAAAAACGGCGATCGCATCACCGGACGCATCATCGAACTCACACCCAACCGTGTGGCGGTCAACACCCGCTTTGCCGGCGGTATCAACATTCGGCTTTCTACCGTTACGAGATTGGAGAGTCGAAGGCCGGTGAAACTCGTGGGCAAAAATAAGACCGTGCAGATGGTTACCATCAGCCCGGCTCCGGGAAATGTTGGCTGGGTGGTGCAGCCGGTTAAGGTTACGCTGAAGAAATTCCCAGCCGCTGTGCCGCCTCTGCCGCTGGTGTCGCCGAAACCTGCACCGCCGCCGGTTGAATCTCTGTTCGGGCCGCATTGGGATAATGAACTCGATCTGGGCGGCACCAACACCACGGGCAACTCTCAAAGCACACAATTTACCGGTGGCCTGCGGCTTCACTATGTCCATAAGCCGGATAATCTGCTGATGTCATTTAACGGCGGTTACGGCGTGACCAATGGCAGCCAGTCGCTTGGTTTTTTCAGCAGCAACATCCTCTGGAAACGGCAAATCACCGAATTCAAGCCCAAATGGATGAAAAAGATATACTTCTTTGCGCAGAATACCAATCGATATGATGCGATCGAAGACCTCTCCATCCGCAGCGATACGGAAAGCGGCCTGGGCTACTACCTCTGGAGCAATCACCGCTCGGAATTTGACGCCCGCATCGGCCCGGGTTACACCTATGCCCGGTATTTCCACGGGCAATCATACAGTTACGTCAATGCCTCGGCGGGGCTGCACTTCATGTATCGCATTGATCCACATGTTAAATTCACGCAGACCGCCGACTATGTCACATCGCTGGAAAATGCCCAGGATTATCAGATCAGTTCCCAGAGCAACGGCCATGTCGGGGCGACCAGTTCGCTCTATATCGGCCTGCCGCAGGTTGTTCGCGGTATGGGGCTTCGTTTTTCATTTACCGACATGTACGACAATACGGCCGGTACTCAGGGACTCAAGCGCAATTCCACACTGCTTATCGCGGGAATGACATTCAAATTTTAACTTCCGCCTGCGGGTGTGGACTTTTCGTCGCAGAGTTCGGCTGCGCGGCCAGCGCATATTCCGCCTCTCGAGGATAGCGTGCGCTGAAGATGGCCAGCATCACCGCGATTCCCGCAAACAGGACGGGGTCCGCCACGCGGCTCCAATTGGAGGCGTGGGGCCCGAAAACTTTCACGGCATCGGATGTCAAAAACATCAGCACCGCAGCGGCCACCAGTGCACCGAGTGCCATTTGCCTTGACCGCGGGCTGTTTTCCCTGTCGCTTGCCAGCATTCCAATGGCCATCAGCGGGAAGATGAATAGCACGTAATGCGGTACCCAGCTCCATTCCTCCGCCCAGAGCATGAACACCGCCACCGCGCCGATCTCCATCAGATATCGGCGACTGCGCAGGGTCGGAAGTTTTCGCCGCATCCAGAAGAGCCCGATGATTCCGACGGTGGTCAGCACTATGCGGATGACCCGCTCCGCCGCCATGGGCGCGATGTTGATAAAATTGACGTAGTATGATTTCGCCACGCCATGATGGTACGTGACAAACGCCGGCGAATGCACCAGCAGCCGATAGAGAAAACTGGGGATCGATTCACCCGAGGGCACCTTGACGGCATTGTGGAACAGATACGGGCGGATCATCACATCGTAATACTGATGGTTCCATGCCGCCGCCTGCGAAAAGCCGAAAAACAGTGTCAGCGGCACGTAAAGCCAGAAGACCGTCCCCAGCGCAATGGCTGCTGCGGTTGACCACCGCCTTCGCCAGAGAAAATAGACCACAAAGATGATCGGCGTCACCTTAATCGCCACTGCCATCCCGATCAAAATGCCGCCGATCCATCGGCTTGACCGTGTGTCGCGCCCGGCGAGCCAGAGCCCCGCCGCCAGCGGTGCAAGCATCAGCAGATTGACCTGCCCCTCCTGAATGTCTCCGATGCACGGAAAGAGCCAGATGAAGAGGATCAGTCCCAGCGGCAGCGGGTCTATTCTGCCCCCGGCGCGTTTGACGAGTCCGAAGGCGGAATAAAAAATCACCGCAATGAGTGCCGGCTTTACAAACGCCCACGCAAACTGGGCGTTGGGAAACGACAGCCATGAAAACGGCGCAAAGAGAACAATCGTAAACGGCGGCATCGGCCAGAGGTCGTTGACAAACTTCCGATGCCCGCTGAGAAACCCCGGCAGGAACCGCAGCCAACGGTTGAAGTCGTTGATGTCCAGCGGGTGCGCCAGCATTAAATCTTTAATTTCCCGGTTGCGGGCCTGAATGGCGCAGACCGTCGCGATGATCACCACCAGCGTCCAGCCGATGATCGT
>JAJZNY010000177.1 GCA_021852245.1 Planctomycetota bacterium
TGTCTGCCCGGGTTTGCAGGTTGCGAGATGATTCAACATATCTCATTTGATGCGGCGTCATAGGCTTCGCAGCTCATAACCCCTTGTTTCCAACCGCGAAGACTCGGCTTCCCGGTCGCCCGGCAAGATTGCTTTCTCAGATGCTGGATTACCCAAGCGTCCATTCACCTCAACCGGCTCTCCAAACACGCAATCGCGAATCGTGCACAATTCTCTTGACTCAGGTGTAACGAGTTGTCATATTAATGTTGTTTCGATTCAGGAACAGGACTGTTCGGATGATGGGGGTAAAAGTCATGAGAAGTTTTCGTGGTATCGGTCGATCATCAGCCGCTTCACGCCTGGCGGGCGCATGCGTCGTCGCAATCGGATCCATCGTGGCTGCAGGCGGCGTTGCCCACGCCATGACCATTACCCCAACATTCGAAGGGACAATTACCGGCAGTACGGATGCACAGACCATCGAGGGTGATATCAACAGCGCCCTGAGTTTTTACGATCAGAATTTCACCAATCAAATTAATATACAGATTGCCTTTACCATCACGGCCACCAATTCTACCGCGTCATATCTGGGGCATAGCGAATTTACGGGCTATTCACCAACCTATGCTCAGTACACAGGCTACATGGACACCAATGCCAGCGAGAATAACAACGCGATTGAACAGACGGCATACAGCAATTTAGGCTCCGGCAACGACAGCAATAGGTCGACTCACCTTTTTGTCCCCAGTGCCGATATGCGGGCCATCAGCGGCGATTCAAGTTACGGCGGCGGCCTCAATGCCGCGGGCCAGGTGAACAGTGGCGGAACGTATGACGGCGTGATTACGTTAAATGCAGCAAAACTCTCCGGCTTTGGCGGCGGTGGCTCGTATAGTGCCGGCCGGGTGATTCAGCATGAAGTGGATGAGGTGCTGGGCATCGGCGGGGCCGGATCGACGCTCAATAGCTCTTCGACGACAACGACGCCAGCTAACTACGGCCCCATGGATTTATTCCGCTATTCCGGAGTCGGCATTCCAAGCTATACCAACAGCCCATCAGCAACTTCTTATTTTTCCATTGACGGCGGAAAAACGAACATCGTCAATTTCAATCAGAACCCAGGCACCGGCGGCCAGTCGGGCGGCGACTTCGGAGATTGGAGCAGTGAAGGCACAACCGGCAATTACGTGCAATTGGCGTTCACGAGCGTTTCGGATCAATCCGCGAGCGTGAGCCTTACATCGCCTGAAGGCATTGCGCTTCAGGCCATCGGCTATGACGCGGCAACACCGGAGCCGTCATCTCTTGCACTCTCCGCCGCCCTGCTTTGCGGAATGTGGGTTACGCTGCGACGAAGGCGAGTCGGCCGCGGGAGCTGATCTCATTTCCGTACCCATGATCGAACTGCGGCCGGTGCTATGGGCCCTGCGGCTTCGGCGTGCACGCTCTGCCCAGCGAGCTGACCCTACTCACCCGACTTGGTAATCGGCAGCACCATTTCATGGTACGTGCAGCGGAAACCCAAATGAGAAAATAATCCCCGCGCCGCAGCATTGGGTTCGGCGGCCATCAACCGCAGTTGATTCACGCCGTTGCCTGCGGCCCAATCCGTTGCAAATTGCACCAACCGCGTGGCTACCCCCTGCCGTCGATGATCGGCAGCCACCGCCAGATCGTGGATAAATGCGTATCGGTCATAAATATAAATGGGAATTTCCGTCATGATCCCGACGGCGACGCCTCCGATCACACGCTGCTGCGCTCGTGCGACGGCAAATAGCCAATCCGGCTTTTCCAGGTTGCCCGATATCCAGCGGGTATAGCGTTCACTGATATCGTCGCGCAGCTTCCACCGCAGCGGCCAATACGTTTCGTGCTGGCGTTCCACGAGCAGAAACAGGTCCACCAGCGCGGCCACCTGATCCAACTGAACTCTTTCGACCGTGATGTTCATGCCCTATTTTACCCTGCGATTCGAGTCTCGCCCGGCCGCTGGAGCAAGGCCGGGCACGATCTGCCCGAAGCCTTTCATCGTGGAGGAAGCTCAGAAGCCTCCGCGTCAATGCTTTCCGGTTCGCGAGCCGGCACTCCCACACCACGTAAACCCGCCACCCGAGGCGGCGCAGCTGCCGGGCCGTACGCCGGTCGCGAGCCCTGTTATCCGTGAACTTCTTCCGCCAGAACGCGGTTCGCGATTTCGGGAAATAAGCAAATCGGCAATTCCTGTGACGGTGCCAAAAACAGCCGTGGACAAATACCACCACCCGGTGCCGTGTGAGGACAATATCCGGCGAGCCCGGGAGCTTCTGCGGTTTAAGACGGAACCGATACCCAAGGTGGTGCAGCAACCGGCGCACCAATATCTCCGGCCCGGTGTTTCTGGACTTTATTCGCGACATACATCGGCTGCGTTCCGCTTTTGTCAGGGTGTCCGTCATCGTTGAGCCAGCATGGTCTTGACAGCGCCAACGAACCTCTCGACCGTCAGAATTCGCCCCGGGCTTTGACGGGGGTAAAGGTGAAGGTACGGCTCGGGGACTACCAGAATTACCCCGGCATCATACATTTCATTGAGCTGATTTTCAGAGATTCCTTTCTGGAGGGTGAGGATGTGCTTGCGTCTCACGCGGCGACCTTCATTCAGGACCTGGCGCCACCGATCCTTGCAAGTTGTCTTCAGCCCAACCAGGCAAAGTTTCTCGGCTGGGTAGTTTGGATCGTTGTAGGCACTCTTCCCCGGTATCAGGATGTCGGGTTCGGAAGTTCCGTCGACGCGAGCCCGCTGATCGAAGCGAATGTTTGCGCTCCTGAGAATTGCTGAAAAATGATTTTCGAGAGATCGCCCTGCCCGAGCCTTGCGCCGGTTCATGAGGCTGGCGGCAGCCTTGAGGAATTCCTCGACGCTGTGGAATTTGCGGGAAATAGTCTCCGTGCAGATTTTATTCTCAACCAGGCGGAATAACTCATATTCGGTTTCAACGAGCTTGACCAGTTGATCATCGAGCGGGGCCTTGTCAAATTTCGGCTCGCACGCCCCCAGGGCGTTACGAGTCTCCGAGGAAAGCGTTGCGGTGTCGGGGAATTCGTAAATGCCCTCCAACAGAAGACGAAATCGCCTTTGAACGCACTGTTCCGGTGTCTCCGCCGGGGGACGATCATGGGGCGGAAACGCCGCCCAGGAATCATTGATCGCGACACCGAGCGCCGCTTGGATATCCTCGATATCTTCCTCGCTACGAAGCACGTGCGCGGTGAATTCACCCGTTGCATTGCGGATAAGCACCAGCAGGTCACCGACCATGTCATGGGAAAGCCAGGGGAAGTCCCTGCCGAACCGCGTGAGCCGGTATTCGGAGCGTGTGCCGGTGAAATACCCCGTCACCACGGAATCTGTCACGCGGCCGTCGGGCCAGGTAATTTTCAATGGATGCTTTGAGTTTTTCCCTTTCGTCGGGGCGTGAGGGGTAAACGACCTCCACATGGCCTTTGGCAGATAGAATCCGCATTGATGTCCGTGCGTTTCCCCGACATCGTTTGCGGAGACGCACTTGAGCAGTGCGTTGCCGTGCCGAAGTGCGTCGTTGATTGCGTCCTCGCATTCCCGTGATCGCATTGAGTTCTCCAGCCATGCGCAAAAGGCTACGCGGCGCCGCGCCGGATTTGCCGGGTCGGGCGCCCTTTCACGAGACAGCCGGAACCGGCTCTCTCAAGATGCCAACGGAAAACGTCCACGATCCGGCGGCCCACCGCCTCGACCATGTCGGGAACCACCGAATTCCCGAACTGGCGGTAAGCCTGTGTGTCGGATACCACAATTGGGAAGCCGCTGGGATGCCCGAATATCCTCGCGTTCCTCTCACCAAAACCCATGAGTCTCGCAGCCTCCCGCGGTGTCAGCCGCCGGGGATTTCGGCCTGGCTGCCGGATCAGAATTTCCGAGCCGTCCTTGTAGTATCTGGCACTGAGTGTACGGGCTATGTCTCCCGGCCCAACAAGCCCAAAACCGAAGCCGTTACCTTTTTCGCGGTGTCGCCTTGCGTATTCCTGAAGGTAGTTCCACAGATGATCGGTGAGCGTGTATTTACTGTCCGCCTCGTGTTCAAGTATTTCCGCCAACTTGTGGTGCCCCTGCGGCGGATCAGGGAAAATAAATGGCGGACTGTCGCCGAAGACGGCGCGGTCAAAGCAGACAATCAGCAGCCGCTCTCGGTGTTGCGGTACCCAGTGCACTGCATCCAATACACCGGAAAATACTTTGTATTGAAGTTTCTCCAACTCGGATTGGATGACGAGCCACGTCTTGCCGCCGTCGTGCGACTTGAGGTTCTTTACATTCTCTAGAAAGAGTACTGGTGGCCGACGCACCCTGACAATGTCGCATATCTTGAAGAATAGGTTACCCTGCCGCTTACACTTGAAGCCGTGCGCCTGCCCGAGGGAGTTTTTTTTCGACACGCCTGCAATTGAAAATGGCTGGCAGGGAAAACCCGCCGCCAAAACATCGTGATCAGGAATGTCCTTCATTCTTACCGTGTTGATGTCGCCGTGGATTTCACGGTCGCCGTACCACGCTTGGTAGGTTTTCTGCGAGTTGGCGTCCCATTCGGAGGTGAATACGCACTGGCCTCCAACCTTGGTGAGGCCGATACGGAACCCACCAATGCCGGCGAAGAGGTCAATGAATTTGAACGGAGTAAGAGATACCACCGGCGGGCGAGGCTGCTCGATCGCACTGAAAAGAGGAGGGGGCCTGAAATCACCCCCCGATTTAGACGCCGTCTCCAGAACCTGCAGCAAAAATTCCTTCAGGCTCATCCGTCGCCGGTGCTTCTCCTCCTCCAACCAGGACCGCAGTTCATCCGGGACGTCACGAATCAGAATGTCGTTCGGTGGCATGGCCAACTCCTCTGGGCAAGACAGATATCAATGATATCACGAATTCCCAGAGAATGCACGGGCAGCTCCGCATCCGCAACGACGCGGATGATCTCATTCCTAGGCGTTATCTTTTCCGCTGCGTTTGCGCGAAAGTCGCCCGATGATCGGGGCGTGCGCGAGTTCCGGAATATCAAGCCAGCGGGCACAGAGACCGTAGACGGCGGCGGCGACCGCAACCATCACCGCCAGACCGATGATATTGCCAACGATCGGATGAGATGCAATCCGCACCCAGCGATCGCACGCCCAATCGGCCGCCATGGTCAAAGCCGCCATGGCGATCACCGCACCGGCGACGCGCACCAGCATGCCCCCCATCTGCCCCACCTGAAGCGGGCCGATCCGCCGCCGCAGCAGCCACGCCAGCAGAGCACACTGAAAGATGGCCGACGCCGTGGTACTCGCAGCAATGCCCGCTACGCCCAGCGGCCAGATCAGCAGCAGATTCAGGATCAAGTTCAATACCACCGCCGCCACCGCTACCTTCATGGGAGTGTGCGAATCATGAAAGGCGTAAAACACGCGGATCAAGATCATCTGCAGTTCAAAGGCCCAGATCCCCGCGCAGAACCATCGCGCCGCATGGGTGGCCCGGTTGACATCCGCCTGGGAAACATGGCCACCAAGATAAATCGCGGATATTAATTTGTGGGCGATGAGGATCATGCCGACGGTGGCGGGCAGACTCAGAAAAAGCCCACGCCTGAACGCCCGCCGCAGAACATCCTTGAGTTCATCCACGTTCGATTCCGCCGCAAGCTTGGAGAGCCTCGGAAAAATGGCCGTGGCAATCGCGACGCCGAAAACACCCACCGGCAGCATGTAAATCCGCTGCGCCACGGAAAGCTTGCCCAGCGCCCCGGCGAGCATCGGCAGATGAATATGCCATGACCCGACATGCACCGTCCGCGAACCGTTGTGGCCGTCGGGGGAAAACCACCACGCGATTTGAGAATCCAGAAAAGTATTAATCTGCACGGCGGAAAAACCGACAATCATCACCCCCATGCGGCGGATGAGAGATCGGACAGCCGGCGATGCAAACGTGATACTCCCCCACCGCAGGCCGCAGCGATGCGCTGAGACGCCGAGCATGAAAAGCTGCACGACACCGG
>JAJZNY010000192.1 GCA_021852245.1 Planctomycetota bacterium
TCTGATGCGGAGATGTCAGCACATCGGCCGATTCGGCCATGAAATGCACCCCGCAGAAAATAACAAATTCCGTTTCGGTCAGTTCCGCCGCCTGCCGCGATAGCTGGAATGAATCGCCCACGTAATCGGCAAAGGCCACCACATCATCCTGCTGGTAATGGTGCCCGAGGATCACAAGCCGTTTTCCAAGCGCCTTTTTATGCTCTGCGATACGCTCCAGCACGGTTGCCTTGGGCATCTGCAGATACTGTTTCGGGATCGGCTGCTGCCATTCCATGGATTAAACCTTTCGTCAATCGCCACTCGGCTTAGCCTATTATAGAACGCTCTGGGGGAGTTTCCGAATTCTTAGCGGCCATATTTTAAGCGGCCGCAGGCGGCAGGGCGGCCGTGGCTTTTCCTCTCCGGTCGGGTTACGCCCATAATCCACGCATCAAGCTCGCCAGTTGATCCGCGCGGTGCTGGCATTCGCTTTGGGCTGCTGCTATCAGCTCGTTCCGCGACGGACGTCCCCGACGGAGCAATTTCACAATCGCGGCGGCCAGACGACGTGGGTCGTTCGGTGGAGCGGTTGCCGCCAAACCCGCCAGCGGCTGGGCCGACTGGATCTGGGCCGTCGCAGTGGCAATCACCGGCGTACCCACTGCCGCCGCCGCCAGCATCGGCGCCAGGATCACCGGGCCCTGGGCCGCCAGCACGCACACATCGGCACCGGCCGCCAGTTCCTGCCAGGGCGTCGTTTCCGGCTCCAGCACTACGAGGTCCGGATTCGCCAGATCACCAACAAATTCCAAAATCCGCTTCTGTCGTTCCCGGTTGATGCCCCAATGTCCCGTCGGCAGCGACATGACCACTTTGACATCCGGCATGATCTGTTCCACGATCGCAGCCGCCCAGAGTGCAATATCGACTCGCACCGCCGGCCCGGCATCGGTGATAATTAATATTCGCGGCCCGCCGGATTGCGAAGGAATCTCCGGCATCGAATGGCGGGCATCGGAGCCCTCCGTTTCATCAACTTGTCCCGACTGAGCCTTCGTGTGGGTTGTGATCGCCACTTCGCTGGAGGGCTGGGCGTGGTCCGTTTGTTTAATATCCGCAGTAATCAGTCCGCACCAGCCCTGCTCGCAGTAACGCAGGGTGGTTGAGCCGGACATCAGCGCCTCACCCCGGTCGAACCCTACCGCCGCCCGCCGGCCCGGTACCAGCCAGTGTGCAAAAAAAGCCGGCGAAAGATATGGCTGTGAAGGTGGAATAAAATCAATACAGAGCGGCACGCGCCTTGCAGCCGCCCATCCCGTATGCTGAGCCCAATTTCCCCATAATCCGACGGCGTGGGGCTCGATGGCCTTGACGGCCCCGGCAACACCGAAATACGTGGCCGGGTCATATCGCCCCAGGCTCCGGTGCCACATGATCCGCTCCGCCGGGATGCCGGCTCGGGTCGCCGCCGCGATCCCGTCGTAGTGGCCCAATATCAGCAGATGCGCATCGTCATCCGCCGCATGCCACAAAGCGGATAACAACTGCAGGCCGGATCGGCCGATCGTCGGATCTGCAACATGTAGCAATGATTTCAAAACGTCGCCTCGCCCGCATTCCATCGACCACCCCGATTCTCGTCGGAGCCGGTCAGTTCCAGATGATATCGCGTGTATTAAACACCGGCCCATCGGTGCATGTGAGCCGATAGACCCAATCGGTACTGCCGGGCGGCTTGAATTTGATAATGCAGCTCTGACAGGTCCCCATGCCACACGCCATCGGCTGCTCCAGCGACGCCAGACACGTTACCCCATGGGCCTGCGCGCACGCCGCCGTGGCCTGCATCATCCGGGTCGGTCCGCAGCAGCAGACCACAACTCCCCGCTCGGCATGCTCTCTCAATACCGCATCCAACGCCGTGGTAATGCGCCCCGCCACGCCCAATGACCCGTCGTCCGTCGTAACAATCGTATCTATCCCATGCCGCGCAAAATCCTCAATGCACGGCTTCGGCACCGGAAGTGTTGAAGGCCCACCATCGATCACCTTCAGCGGCAGAAGTTCCTTTCGTTGCACTCCAACCAGCGCCGTCGTCGGAATGTTTGCTTTTGCAAGGCGCTCGGCGAGATAAAGCATCGGCGGAATCCCCACACCACCCCCCGCCAGCACCACCCGCGGCGTCCCGGATGGAATATTGAATCCGCACCCCAGCGGGCCCAGCAGACTTACCGGATCTCCCGCCCGCAAAAGCTGCATCGTGCGCGTCATTTTCCCGATCACCCGATAGATGATCTCGACCGTTGATACAGCCCCGTCAACCGTGTGTGCCGCGATGGAATAAGGACGCCGCAGCAGGGGGGCCGGTGTCCGGAATTCCTCTCTGCCAAGCTGTCCCGGTCGGGCTCCCGGCGCCCATTCGGTGATACGGTACCCCGGCTCCGGTACATCAAGCCGTGTGTGCAGCTCGATGAACTGCCCGGGACTTGAAGGCGGAAACTCCATGACCTTCAGCACCAGTCGATAATGCTCCTCGCAGAGCGGAATATTTTGCTCCACCCGTGCCGTGAACATCCCCCGTTTGCTGTTGCGCCCAGTGATCATCGCAATAAACATAGCCGGAATGGTCGGTAGTTTCCACGCCGGGAGTCTTCCGGGCTTGCTGGGCGTGGCAATTTTTGCGGCGGGCTGGTACGGGCGTGCCGGGGCAGAGTGTTACCAAAAAAGGCAACGGCGGCTTTTTACCGTATCCTCGTTAGGGGTCCCAGTGGCCGCGGGTGGGGTCCTGTTTTCACCGCAGGTTACTCAGAGGTTTGCAGAGGTTTGCCCACCAATCTTTACGCTCCATCGAACATCTCCGCGCTTTCCGCGCCTCCGCGTGAGCTGTTGATTCATGCCTGCGGCATGATGTGATCTGCTCTTATGTCACGCTAAGAATGAAAGGCGCTAAGAGTTTTGCATTAAGTCCGTACGCTTTCTCGTATCGTCTTGGCGCTCTTTGTGGCTTTGCGTGAGACATGGGTCGGCGGCGGCCGCAGATCTGGTGAGCCACGATCATCGCAAATACGAGCCGGTGGATTTATTCCACCGGTTGCAACCGTAATGGATACGCGCCAACCGCAGGGGACGCCGGGGAACGCAGAGGTAATTTTTACCGGGGCCGCAGGCCAGCGATGCCGCCCGATCCGATTACTCGATCCCCCGTTGGTTTTTCATTAACCGCGACCATATTGCGGCCTCAAAATGGAACAACTGATGAAATCGTAACGCGCCGGGGCGACGCCCGGAAGCGGCCGTGACGCTCGTGCCCGCTTTTTCCGGGCATCCTCTGCGTTCCCTCGCAGTGCAAAAAAGCACTTACCGTCGTGCCTCGCCGGCATGTCGCAACTTACTCTCCTATAATCCCCCGTGATTTGACTGGAGGTCTTAACCTTGGCGAAAGTTGCATTGATCACTGGCGGCGCTGGCGGTATCGGCTCGGCCACAGCCCGGCTGCTCTGGAAAAAGGGGTATTCGCTGGTCCTGCTGGGACGCGATGCCGATAAGCTGGAACGCTTCGGCGCGGAACTCGGCGATTCGCACCGCCTCAAGTTATTTGCCGCTGACCTTACCGACCCGGAGCAGGCGGCACAGGCGGTTCAGGGGGCGTTTGAGTGGAAAGACCGCCTCGATGCAGTGATCCACACCGCCGGATACGCCCCGCACCTGAGCTTGGCGCAAAGCACGCCGAGCAATTGGCGCGATATTGTGGACCGAAATTTATCCAGCGCCATGTACATCGTGCACAGCGCCTGGCCTCTATTCGATGCCCAGCATAAACATGCCCATGAGCGTACGGAATTTACCGGTGCAGCCATCGTATTAATATCCAGCGAAGCCGCTCGCGATCCGTTTCCCGGCCTCGGGGCCTACGCCGTATCCAAAATCGGTCTCAATATGCTTGCCAAAGTCATTGCCCGAGAAGGACAGTCCATCGGACTCAAAGCCTTCTGTATCGCACCGGCGGCCACGGAAACCAGCATGCTGCGCAGTCTGCCGTACGCCGACAAAATTCCCGCCGCGCAGATATTATCTCCCGATGATGTCGCTCGGGCCATCGACGCTGCACTGGACGGCGGACTGGCGTACAGCAGTGGTGAAACCATTTATGTGCATCGGGGCGCACGCTGACCTGTGCGCCGGCGCAGAACGCGGCAGTCAGTGTATGATACGACGATGTCCTGACGGCGAAGTCTCGCGCGGATTTCCGCGGTCGATTGCCCAAATGGGTCATATTCTGCATGCACCTGCAGCGAAGGGAAATGTTAAAAAATGGAAACCGCTTATCCGCGTGAAAAGCAGCCACCCCATCAGCCCGGCGAGATACTCTGTTTCTTCATTCGTCATGCCGAGGCGCATCCCGTCGCAGATGGCGATGATGCTTCACGGGCCCTCACCAAATCCGGCCGCCACGACGCTCGCGATATCTTTTCGGTCCTGGCACGAACCTCGCCCGATATTGGAACGATCTTCACTTCACCTCTGTTGCGCGCACGGCAGACGGCGGAGTTGCTCGCCTCCGCCCTTCGACTTGAACAGGAGCCGGAAATAACGCCGTTGCTCGCCGATGGGGGACCCGGATCCAATTGGATTACCTTCCTCAGGCAACGTAAAAATCTTTCGCCGTGCATCGCCGCCGTCGGCCATGAACCCATCTTGGGGAGCTGGATATCAGAGTTGTGCTTCGCATCTGGCCAAGCCGTACTGATGAAAAAGTGCGCTATTGCACGGGTTCGAATACGGTGGGGGGGAGGTGCCGTCCGAGCGGAACTCGAGGGTCTCTATCAGCCCGGTTTTATGCGTAAAATCGCCCGCTTTTAAGCTCTACATCGGCCCGGTTATCGGTACAGGCTCAGCCGCCCAAAAATTCAACTCGCCATGCGCACCCTTGGGTGTCCTGTTGTAAATATCGGTGCTTGGAGGGCGGAGAGGTGTGGCTGATGAAGGAGCTGAAATGATGCCGCTGACACAATCTCACGGTGCAGCCGAATATCTCCGGCGTACGCTCATCTATGTCGGACGAAAATCACTCTGGATCGCCGCCGGCTGGGTGATCGTTTATCTCATCGCCCGAATTTTTGCATCCGGCCCGCTCATGCTGATCGAGCCGGTGCTTGGGGCGATTTTCGGCAGCGCGGCCGGTTGGGAGATGGGGGATAATGCCGTTCAAGAATGCGGCTTTACCGGGCTCTTCCTCTGGATATTCCTGGTGCTTGGCTGTTGGGTGCCGATCTGGCTGGTGACTTGGATCGAACAGGCCATCGTTCGACATCTTTTCGGCTGGCACCTGACCTTCGGCGATTGGATGCTGCTGACCATGGCCACGCTGCTGTCGCTGATGGCGTCTATCTGGCGTGCGCTCGCGGATGATTAGGGAACCTCGGGGGTGCCCGCGACTCCCCCGACGGTGAAAAATATATTAACCGCGACTTGAGTGCCGGCGGCGTGGATCGCTGATCACACCGAGTAAGGTTGCCCGTGATGCGCCGGTGCAACTCGGCAGATTGCCGGGCATGCCCCGCAGCGTCATCGCCGCCAGTACCGCAAAGCACATCGCCTCACGGGCTGCATTCGTAATACCGAAGGACTCCATCGTCCGCAACTCCGGTCGGCCAAACATGTTGAGGTGATGGCCGATGCGTGCCATGAGATACTTATTCTCCACGCCGCCGCCGCAGAAAATGATTTCATCCGGCACAGTGGGAAGCAGTTTTCGATACGCGTCGGCAATGGTGCGTGCGGTGAATTCCGTTGCCGTCGCCAGCAGGTCAATGGACGAAGGTCGGTCTTCTCGGGCGAGCAACTGATCAGCCAAGGCGGCACCAAACATTTCCCTGCCGGTCGATTTGGGGGGCCGCTTCCGGAAGTACCGGTTCTGCATCAGCCGCGCGAGGAGAGGCTCATCAATCCTGCCGGTGGAGGCTATGCGGCCGCCGAGGTCGCATGGAATCTGAAATAACCGCTGCGCCAGCGAATCCATCAGACAATTGCCCGGTCCGGTATCAAAGGCGATCGGTGCCGG
>JAJZNY010000118.1 GCA_021852245.1 Planctomycetota bacterium
ATTCACGCCAGTTCCGCTCCCGGCGCCATCACCCGTCTGCTGGAACTTTTCCCGCCGGACATGCACACCAATATCCGTCAGGCCATTGCCACGAATATGAAGGCGATTATTTTCCAGAAACTGGTCCCGTCGATCAAATCGGGCCTGGATCGCGTACCCGTAGTGGAAGTGATGCTCACCTCGCCGTCGGTGCGTAAATACATACTTGAAGGGCGCGAAAATGAACTCGGCCAGGTGATCCGTGGCGAGCGCCATGCCGGTATGATTGACTTCAACGACATGCTCGCGGAACTGGTGCAGAGCGAATTTATTGCCTCCAAGGAGGCGTATCTGGCATCGCCCAATCCGGACGAACTCCGCATGCGGATGAAGGGGATCAAGACGTCAACCTGACCTCCGGTGCGGCCGATGCCTGGAGGCCGACGCGACAGGCGGCATCGCGCCGGCACGACTTTGGCGGCGGTGTTGCTGGCAAGATTTTGAATCTATGGTACCTTTACCCAAGTCGGTGGTCGGGTTGATCCCGAGTTAATTTCTTTCCGGCTTATTTACGTGGCGGTGGTGATGCACGGCTTTGTTTATGTCAATCCGATTTTCCTGATTGTTTTCTTTCTGATCATCCTTGGTTGGGCAAAATTTGCCACATGGATCAGCACCGATCTCAATCAGCTCAATGATCAGGACCCAACCATCTGGCGATCTGTACTTCTCGGGTCCTTTGGCCTCAACCTCCTGCTCTGGATCATCATCCCCAACTTTGCCGGAGCCTTGATTACCAATCTGATCGTGATCGGCGGCATCTTCGGCTACTACATCAAGATACGTGTCGCACAACTCGGCCCGCCCCCCAATCCCCTCGATATGCTCACCGGCAAACTCGGCTCCACCGTTGAACAGCGGCAGGCCAAGAAATCGGCCGGGCAGTTGGCCCTCTCTTACCTCAATGCCGCCGGGCGCGCAGCCCCGCTTCCCAAAGTGGATGATCCCGCTTACAACGGCGTGGTGTTGCTGGACAACCTGATATTCAGCGCGCTGGAGGCCCGCGCCCAGCGTATTGATCTGATCCCCTCCGAGCAGGCCTACGACGTAATCTACACCACCGATGGGGTTGGATATCCGCAATCCGGCATGCAGCGCAGCGCCGCAGAACCGATCATCCAATCCGTCAAATTGATATCCGGACTTTCATTGGACGAACGCCGACGCCCCCAGAAATCATCCCTCACCGTGATGGATGCAGCGCACAATCGGACGCCTCTGGTCATTCGTACCAGCGGAACCACCGCCGGCGAGCGCCTTACTCTCGTCATGAGCAGTTCCGAAAGTTACAAGATGCCGCTGGATAACATCGGCCTCTCGTCCGAGCAACTTGCCGCGATGCGGACTATTGTCGGCGATAATTCAGGCTTGGTCATTGTGGCATCGCCGCCTCATATGGGGCGTACCACCACGCTCTATTCCCTGATTGGGGCGCACGATGCCTACACCCGCAGCATTCAGACGCTTGAGGCCAATCCACGGGCGGAATTTGAATCCATCACCGTCAACACATTCGATCCGCAGGCCATGAATGTCAGTCACAGCAAGTTGCTTCAAAGCATCTGCCTGAAGGATCCCGACATTCTCCTGGTGGGGCAGTGTCCCGATGCCGCGACCGCAGAAGTCATCTGTCGCTATGCCTCCAATGATCATCGGGTTTATCTGGGCCTGCGCGCCGGTTCCGATGCCCCGACCATCATCGATTTATGGCGAAAACTCCTCCCGGACAAGGAACTCGCCGCCCGTCCGCTGCGCGCGGTGGTGTGCCAGCGTCTCATCCGTCTCCTCTGTCCGACCTGCAAGATCCCCTATCAGCCCGACGCCGAGACACTGGCTAAATTAAATCTTCCCGTGGGCCGTCAGATGCAGGTTTTCAAGGCCAACACCCAACCGGCACGTGATCCCAAGGGTAATCCGGTCAAATGCCCGGACTGCGCCAGCCTCGGATATCGTGGAGTGACAGGCTTGTTTGAAGTGCTGGTGGTGACGCCGGAAATTCGGGATATGATCGCCCATGGTCGGCCGGTTGAGGAAATACGCAATGCTGCCCGCAAAAACGGCATGATGATGCTGGTGGAACAGGGCATACGCAAGTTTGCGTTGGGCATTACCTCCATCCAGGAGGTGACCCGGGCACTCAGCGCCGAGCGTGCCAGGAAAACGCGCGAGGAAAAAATTACCTCCGCCAGCGGCAGCAGCACCACGGGTGTGGGATATGCCTCTCCCGGCGAGAGTCGATCGGAATAGCGAGCGATAATTCATGATCATAGACATTGTAGTATTATTATTTCTGGCGCTGATCGTCTTCCTGATGGTCAATGAAGGCCCGTTTTCGGCATTGATCCTTCTTTTCTGCTCTCTGGTCGCCTCCATGGCCGCCATGGGTTACTACGAACGCGCGGCGAACATCTTCGCCAAATGGCCGGATATGGCACGCGGTGTCGCCTTCCTTCTGATCTTTTTCGTGCTGCTTACCGTCACTCGCACCATTTTCGACTTTCTTGTCCGGGACGACATCGAACTTCCCCCTCTGCCCGCCAAAATTGTTTCCGGAGTCATCGGATTTTTCGTCGGGATGGTTGTCATCGGCACCGTACTGATAGGCATCCAGATGCTGCCACTCACATCCACCATCGCCGGGTACGACCGCTACCCCAATGGCATGGCTCGAAGTTCATCCGCCATCTGGTTTGACCCGGATGGATTTGTCGAATCCATCTGGGACATTACCAGCGGTAATTCGGTCGGCGGCTCTCCGGCATTTGCCATCGTCCATCCGCATCTGCTGCGGGAGCTTTACGGCCTGCGCTACACCGTCCAGTTCGCCGGGCATAAAACTCTGGCCCCTTCGCTGTTGAAAGTCATGGCAGCTGGAACCATTCCGGCTGATAAAGGATCGCTGTTCCACATTCCTCCCATGCCGGGAAAGAAAATTGTGGTCATCCGAACGGAAGTCCATCACGGATCCACGCAACCGGCTGTTTCTTCCGATTCCGGTTATTTCCGTCTTACGCCGTCCGAGGTCCGACTGGTGACAACCAATGGGCATCAGTATTACCCCGTCGGTTTTCTCAGAGATGGCGCGGTATTTCAAAAGCTCACCTTTAATTCGGCCATGGTTGACGACTATCGGCATGTCAATGGTCACCGAGTGGTCATCCAGAACTGGATATTCGCCCTTCATCCATCGCAAAAGCCCTATTTTATTGAACTCAAAGGCACCGCACGCGGTATGATTGCCGGTGCCGGTATCACCAAAACGCTTGCCGCGCTTCCCATGCATGATTATCCCAAACTGGCCTATGAAAATTCCAAGCTTACCATTACCGTCGCTGCTGACGCCAAGGTGGGAACATTGGTGGGCGTGGCGGTGCCCGCTCAAATCCGCATGTTGAAAATTGCAGGGCTTGTGCAGGCGGCCTACAAACGCCTCGGGGTCATCAGCCGCGCCATCTCCAACAGCCAACCCCCGTGGTCCGATGCTTCTTCCAAGACCGTCGGAACACCCACGGCGGAACAGGCTGGCCAGTGGCGGAGCATGGGAAACCAGTTGATTGCCGAAGGCAATTCGCATGAAGAACCTTGGTGGGAAGTGTTGCAACTGATGATCACCAGCCAGGTCAGCACCGATACGAGCCGCTCGCTGGCGCGTGAACGTCACTTTTTCAAAAATCAGATCATCCCTCTGCTCAATGCGCAGGAGCCTGTCAATCTCCGCATCACCCCGGGTGAGCCTACGACCATCAAGATTGCGCCGGGTGATTGGCAGATTATTCTCTGGAGCATTCACTCTTCCCGAATGTACGTCTGGAGTAAGTCGGCTTCAGTGCGGATCGGACAGGCTAACAGTGTTACGCTCGGTGGATCGGATCAGATTGTCAATTACAATCTGAGTAAATAATTCCCCACGGCGCTTGACGTAAAGGGCACTTTGTAACTATAACCCGGATAGGTGACGCCCTGACGCGATGACCATTCGCTGCGGGCCTCGACCGGTTGGAACTTCGGATTTTCATGAAAGGAGATCACATCATGGCATTTACATTACCATCCCTTCCGTACGATTTCGCGGCACTCGAGCCGATCATCGATTCCCAAACCATGCAGATTCACCATGGCAAACATCACGGCGGTTACGTAGCGAACCTCAACAAAGCCATTGAGGGAAAGTCAGCCCTTGAATCCAAATCCCTCGAAGCCCTCATCGGTGATTTGGCGGCGGTGCCGGATGATATCCGCGGTGCCGTTCGTAACAATGGCGGCGGACATGCCAATCACTCCATGTTCTGGCAGATCATGGCCCCCCCGGGTAACGGTGGAGGTGGTGAACCCACCGGTGAATTGCTTGCCGCCATCAATGCTGACTTCGGGAGCGTGGCGGAATTGAAATCTAAAATCAACGACGCCGCGACCAAGCGCTTTGGGTCGGGCTGGGCGTGGCTGGTTGTCAAGAATGGCAAACTCGCCGTCGGATCTACCGCCAATCAGGATAATCCACTCATGGGTGACGCGGTCGCCGGCTTTTCGGGCAAGCCCATTCTCGGTGTGGACGTCTGGGAACATGCCTACTATCTCAGATACCAGAATCGGCGTCCGGATTACCTTGCTGCCTGGTGGGGCGTTGTAAACTGGACCAAAGTTGCCGAACTGTACAAAGCCGCCCGGTGACCTGTTTGCCGGCCGGAAATAACTCAGGCGGCCGATCAAGACTTCTCCTGGACCGTGCCGCCGCATAAAAAGAGGTGATCGATGGGGAAAGCGAGTGTTGATCCGGCCGAACTGCGGCGCTTTGCGCAGGGCCTCAATCAATTTAATAACGATCTTCAGACCCTGATGGCCGGTCTCAGTGCCCGCATGCGGGCGCTGGAGAGCACCTGGCGCGATCAGGAGCAGAAGAAATTCGCCGAAGCCTTTGATCAGACGGCCAAATCGCTTTCGGTTTTTCTCGAGGCCTCCAGCCAGCACGCCAAGGTATTGATGAAGAAGGCTCAGTTGATCGAAAAATATCTCAGCGAACATTGAGTTGAGTTGAACCGATGCCACAAGGTGCTAATGTTCAGTCCATTGAACTGCTCCGTGAATTGCAGACGGTGCTGTGGAAATTTCGCGAAGCCTGCGTCGGTTCTCTCAACGATGTGGAATCAGACCTGCGCCGCACCGTCATCTGGCTTGAGACGGAACAGGATAGCTATTGGAAAAGCCAGATCCGCATCCGTCATGAAGCCCTCGAGCGGGCGAAAGAGGCGCTTCGCAGTAAAAAAATATTCAAAGATGCCTCCGGCCGTCCGCAGTCCGTGGTCGAGGAGCAGAAGGCTCTCAAAATCGCGATGGTACGCATGGCAGAGGCCGAACAGAAACTCGCCAATGTCCGCAAATGGGTGCGTGCCTTGCAGAAGGAGATTGAACTCTATAAATCCTCGGTGGGCCGCCTCTCTCACAGCGTGGAATCGCTCGTGCCCGCCGCCGTGCATCAGCTTGATCGGCTCATGACGTCACTGGAAGCCTATGTCAACCTGGAGATACCCCAGGTCGCCGCCCAGGATACCTCGGATAATTCAGCCGGTGCCGGATTTGCCAACCGGGCCGAGCCTCTCACCGAAATCCTTACCCCATCCCCCCCTGTGCCGATGCACGTTCCGTCCGAAGTAGAAAGGGCGTCCGCAACGCTGGCCTCATCGATCGATATCCCCTGCCCGCAGATATCCGGGGAAATTCTGGATCAGCTTACCACTGCCGCCGGGCAACTCCCCATCGGTTCGCATCAGACGCTTGTCGCAAGCTCGGCCGCAGCTGCGCCAACCGGATTCACCCTTCACCGCCGTTCTCCCGTAGATGCCGATGACAGCGGTTGGATGGTGCTTATCGATTCGGCGGAGGTTCCATCCGATGCCGCATGGGTGAAAGTCAGTATTGAATCTCTGCCGGGCGATGCGGCACTTTGGAGCATGATTTTGAGACTTCCGATCCATTCCAGCGTTAGGGTGATGGATGGTGCTGTGGT
>JAJZNY010000323.1 GCA_021852245.1 Planctomycetota bacterium
TTTTACGAACCAACACCTGGACTTTTTTATAGTCCTGTCGGTCGGCGGCAAGTGATTCGCTGACAATTTTCGCCACGGATACCGGCGAGGCAAAAAAACTCCGATGGACAATCAGGCCCCATCGCAGTGGAGCATAGGTGAAGCTGACGATATCATTCCCCTTGCGGGGGTAGACCACCGAATCACCCGGCGACCGGAGAATGAACCCATCGGCATCATCCCGCCAGGCAGGTGCAAGCCTGGTGTCAAGCCCGGATCCCCGCGCCAGTGGCAGCGAGACCGATGCAGAAACGGCTAGGAGAAGGCACATCACGCCCCTTGCCAAAGACAACATTCCGCAGTATTCACCTCGCCTGAGATTTTGAACTGCCGGTTTCCGCTCTACCCGTTCATGCACGTCACATATTCCTCCGCGAAAGTTATACCGCAGGCCACCCCTGCATCCGGTACCGGGTGATTGCCGGTCTGCCGAGCTTAAGGTTCACCGACAACCATACGATCAACAAGTTGTAAAAACAACGCATTATCAAAACGCCCGGGGGCATGATGGGCGCTAAACACCAGCACATCGAATCGATCGCTGCCGACGGGTTTCAGCACCACGTAACGAAAGGCGGTTATACGCGTGATGATGGCGTGCGATGATGCAGGTTTCGGCGGCGCGGCGCGAAAGCTCTGCCACAGCAGCAAGGGAATCCCCAGCACGCGCTCGATGGTCATGTGCGGCTGAAGCCAGCCCTGACTTTTGGGAAACAGTCGAATCGCGAGCGGACTTTTCTGCATAGCTGAATGATCAGCTTCGATGGCCGAGCGATCCACTTTGAAAAAGGTCATCTCAAGGGGATACGGATGGAGCTTACTGCGCCAGGAGAATGTTGCTGCATTATGCGGGAATCCGGCTCGGGCGAAGGTGGAGGCCGCAGCGCCTTGGGGTACTAATTTTTTATACCAAGGCCCCTGAAGGTGCCGACGGTATGCCATGGTGCCCCAGGCGGAGGTCAAGGCAAGAGCCAGCAACAACAACATCAGGATGGTCAACGCCTGGATGCGAAAGGTGGGATTGGAGGTATCAAAGTAGCGAGCCACAGATCAAGCTTCCTGAGAATGATGGGCGAGCTTGGAAACATCATCGCGATAAAAGTCGGGATGATACCGCCGCATTTCGTCGTGCAGCAGATTAAGAATCAGATGGCCATGCTCCAGCTTAAGCACTTTGCTGGCCAATTTTTCACATTGCTTGAGTGTAATTTCCCGGATCAATTGTTTGATTTCCGGAATGTTATTGGGTGTGATGGAAAGTGTCCGCAAGCCCAGACCAAGCAGAAGCATGGTGTAATCCGGGTCGCCCCCCATCTCACCGCAAAGTGAAACGTTCTTTACTTCCGCACGACCGGCGCGCTGGACGCGGCGGATCAGACGAATAACCGCGGGATGAGCCCCGGTAAAAAGAGATGCAACCCGCTGATTACCCCGATCCACAGCAAGGGTATATTGGATCAGGTCATTGGAGCCGATCGAAAGAAAATCGGTTTCACGAAGGTACGGCTTGGGCATCAGTGCGGTAGACGGCACTTCAATCATCATACCGACGCGAATATACCGGTTATACGCAATCCCCTCTTCGTCGAGGTCCTCCATGGTATCTTTGAGGACATATTTTGCCTGCCGCAGCTCCATCAGATTGCATATCATGGGGAACATGATGCGGACATCGCCAAGGACGCTGGCTCGCAGGATCGCCCTTAACTGCACCTTGAACATTTCCTGACTGGCCAGGCAGAGCCGTATTGACCTGCACCCCAAAAAAGGATTGGGTTCGGCGGGCAGATTCAAGTTGGGAGAATATTTATCTGCGCCAAGATCCAAGGTACGGATCACCACAGGTTTACCCGCCAGGCGCCTGATCACTTCAGCGTACGCGGCGTAGTGATCATCCTCCGAAGGTGGCTTTTCGGACCCGAGATACAGAAATTCCGTACGATAGAGACCTATACCCATGGCCCCCTTGCGCATGGCGTAATCCACCTCGTGCGGAAATTCGATATTTGCCATGAGCGTAATATCGACGCCGTCTTTCGTGCGTGCGGGCTCATCGCGCAGCCGATCGAGTTCAGTGGCATGGCGGATCTGGCGCTGTTCGAGAAATTTATTTTCTTCGATGGTGATGGGATCGGGATCGACCATGACCCGTCCCTCGTGGCCGTTGATGATGATGACGTCGCCGGTGCGAACTTCACGTATGACACCTTCAAGGCCGACGACTGCAGGGATACCCAGCGAATTGGCGATGATGGCGGTGTGGCTTGTTTTACCGCCGGATTCTATCGCGATGCCGCGCACCATGGTTTTATCGAGCGATGCCGTCTGGGACGGGGTTAAATCGCTGGCGATGAGGATGACCGGATCGGTAAGTTCTCCGATGCGGAGCCGTTCCGCGCCGGTGAGTTTGGAAAGCAGCCGGCGCTCAATATCGTAGATATCTTTGACCCGGTCGCGGAAATAGGCATCGGAATGATCGGTGAATATTTTGGCATAATCTCGCAGAGCGCGATAGACCGCGTATTCGGCGGAATAGCGTTGCGAGTTGATCAGATTGATGAAGGTGCGAATCAGTTCCGGATCATTAAGCAAGCCGAGATGAAAATCGAAGATCGCGCCCGTTTCCTTACCCAGCCGTCGCGAGGTCTGATCACGAAGTTCTCTGATTTCTTCACTGCTGGCCGTAATGGCTGACTGTAATTTTTGCCTCTCCGCCTCAAGCTTGCTGCTATCGACGGTGTGCGAACCGATTCGGAGCTGGTCGTCGGAAATAACCAGCGCCTTGGCAACTGCCACACCGCTTGAAACTCCGATACCTTGCAGGATGTCCATGTTCGCTTTACCAACTTGGGGGTTTTACCTTACCCGTGCAAACTACGATATCGATCTCATCGTCCATGCATCCGTCACCTCGATCACCGGGCCGAAGCAAAACTGAGTCGACATCAGGCACCTTACCCCCTCTCACCGCCAAAAGGATAACCGTGAGCGACACCGGATTCCAGTAAACACATCTCCGAGGTCGTTATTATCCGCCGCCGCATCCAACCATATCGCTGGCGACATCGCCTCTGGTTTACAACGCTGCATTTGAGCCGATAATGCATCGGAAATTCGATTATGTATCGAGTATCGGCATTCCATGGTGGAATGCGACGTAAAACTTCAAGGGATTATTAGATATCAGGATGAATGCAGCATGATTGAGCCGTCCCCACATAAACCGAGGATTTTGACGGGCGACACCCCCACCGGACGCCTGCATCTGGGCCACTGGGTGGGATCACTTGAAAATCGCGTCGCGATGCAGGACGAATATGAATGTTTCTTCATCATTGCCAATGCTCACGCATTTACAACAAGGGCGGAAAAACCGGACGATATCCGGGAAAGCGTGCTGGAGATTGCTACGGACTATCTGGCCGCGGGTATTGACCCATCCAAAAGCACGATCTTTGTTCAGTCGGAAGTACCGGCCATTGCGGATCTGACTTTTTTCTTCTCCATGCTCGTGCCGTACAACCGCCTGATGCGCAACCCCACCCTGAAGGATGAGATCAGGGATAAGGGGCTGGGAGATGGATACAGCTTCGGCTTTCTGCTTTATCCGGTCGGGCAGATTGCAGATATTCTCGCGTTTCGACCGCAATTGGTGCCGGTCGGTGAGGATCAGTTGGCGCATCTGGAATTAACGCGGGAGGTTGCGCGACGATTTGATCAGCTCTATTGCGGAGTTGACCCGCAGACTCCGGACGCGGATTATGTGGCAGCGGGCGGCCTGTTCCCCATCATTGAGCCCAAATTGGGCCGCGTTCGGCGATTGGTGGGCACCGGCGGTCCGGGGCCGAGTAGTCAACTGCTGAAGATGAGCAAGTCGCTCAACAATGCCATTTATCTGAGCGACGACGCGGATACGATTTCCAAAAAAGTCATGGGTATGTACACCGATCCCAACCGAAAAAAGGCGACCGACCCGGGAACGGTGGAAAATAATCCGCTGTGGATTTTTCACGAAACGTTCAATCCGGATCGCCAATGGGTGACCGACGCGGAGGACAAGTATCGACGGGGGTTGATCGGTGATGTGCCCTGCAAAAAGAAACTGGTGGAGGTGCTTACGGCTCTCATTGAGCCGATACGCCAGCGCCGGGTGGCATTGCAGAAAGACCCCGGTCATGTGCTGCGAGTTCTGCAGGAAGGCACGCGGCGGGCACGGGCGGTGGCGGATGAAACGTTGCAACTGGCAAAAAAATACCTGCGGCAGGATTATCTCTGATCCTTGTGTGGACCGTGGCGATCAGGCTGGCCCGCGATCGGCCGGCGACCGGCAGACGATTTTCATCCGGTATTCATTTTGATGGATTAGCATTTTTCTTTTATCAGCTTAAAGGAGTTGAAATTTCTGATGGCCGAAACCGAACCGAATATCCCCGAAATTTATTATGAATCCGCACCGAAGCATTTTGATCTTGCGTGGCCGCGGTGGACGAAATTTTTTTTTGTAACGATCCTTTTTCTCGTCGCACTTTATTACGATCTGCCGATTGCGAAATGGCTGTTTAAGCACCCGATCCAATTCAAATCGGATATCAATCTTGAATTGATCATGCTCATGCAATGGGGCCAATGGACCTGTTCGGTGCTCACCATTATTGCCGTTGCCATGCTGGATCGAAATGGCCGGAAGAAGGCGATTTCCATTGCCGTGGGATGCATTTGCTCGGTGGCGGCCTGCTATCTGCTCAAGGGGCTTTTCGGCCGCGCACGTCCATGGTTACTCCACCAACACATTTATGGACTCTACGGACCGGCGATGGGGTTTCACTCGGCGGCCTATCAATCGTTTCCCAGCGCCCATACGAGCGGAGCCTTTGCGCTGGCGGCCGGATTGGCGTGGTTTTATCCCAATGGCCGTGCACTGTTCTATTTTTTGGCCGGCGATGTGGCCGTACAAAGAGTTCTGCGACATGCGCATTATCCGTCGGATGTGGTGGCCGGAGCCGTGTTAGCGACGGTGATCGTTCGCACCGTGCTTTGGACGGGCCTTCCGGGCCGAATCATGGCGAAATTTCCCCGCGAATGGCAGAAATGGATTTTCACTCCCAACGCCGAGCCTGCGCGTATCTGAAGCATACCGGGTGATGGGACCTTGAATCCGAGTTATTTCAAAGCGCGAAAACGCCAAGATCAATTCAAGGCTTTGACGACATAGTGTCCCGGCCGCAGTTTCGAGAGCCGCTTGGCGCGGGCGCCGGAGTGCAGCACCGTGCCGTTGAGCGTTATCGTGTGAGCGTTACGCCAGTTCGGCGGCAGAGACACGGCGGCCGATATACCATGAGGCAGGGTAAAAGCCATTTGAAAATATTGTGGGCCCTGTCGAATGGTTTCGACGATTTGGCCCCGAACCGTAGGTACGGTGATATGCGCGAAGGTCAGATTGCCGGGCTGCGGGGCGATGATCGCTTCGGTGAACCCGGGGTTTCCCGGACGAATTCCCATCAGATAGCGCGGGATAATATTGGCGGGCGCCGCACCCCACACATGATTCCAGTCTTCATTGGGTTTTGATCGGAAAGTCCAGGCTTCGGCGGTCATGGTGGTTCCTTCTGCCAGCATATGCATCCAACTGTTTGTGCCCGTGGAGGTCATCAATTTGAGAGCTGCCCCGCCGCGACCGGTCCGATAGAGAGCCATGAGCAGATATTGAGCTCCATAGACGCTGCATCGCATCCCCTGTTTAACCAGAAAATCAGCGATATGTGCACGGTCGGCTCTGGGTGGAATACCAAATGCCAACGGGAAGAGATTCGCCTGAATGGCGCTATGCGTGGTCCCGATACCGTCGACATACAGCCCCGTTGCCGGATTGATCAACAGCCGATTCATGGTTCGGCGTATCAATCGGGCACGGGCGGAAAAATAACGTGCGTCGCGTTTATGCCCCAGAGCGGCGGCAATCC
>JAJZNY010000165.1 GCA_021852245.1 Planctomycetota bacterium
GGTCCGTACCGGTTGGGTGAAATTAAGCACCGGTCAGATTCTTCGCGGCAGCATCTGGACAACCCAGCAGACGCCGTTTCGCATCTGGCTCAAGGGGATCAAGCAATATCGCGACATCGACATACGCCTCGTCCGCGAAATCACCGGCAAAATCCGCTACGCCAGGCAAATCCGCCAGTACAAATTCCAACAGATGGGCAGCGATATCAAACTTTATACCGGACGTACTCGACCGCGGATCGGCTATCAATTTACGTTTCACCTCATCAACGGAAAAACCGTCACAGGTGCTGTCATTGCCCCGATCTATATTCGCACGCACGGAGGCAAACAATACTTTTACCTGCTTAAGAAGCGCATCGAGGGGAAGCTGGGGCAGAAGACGGATTCAATTCCGTATGTCCAAACGATCCACTTCACCGTGACGCCGACGTATCGCCGCTATGCCGAGGCCGTGACCCGTCGATTGCCGCTGGTCAATTGGCGTCAATTGTTCGACAGTGCCCACGGGCGGTGACGCCGAATCATCGGCTCGGTTCCGCGAAACTGGTGATGCCCGATTTGAACACCACCTGTCCATTGGCGACGACAATTTCCTCATTGATAAAGTATTCCACGGCCCGGCTGAGGATATTGGCTTCGGCCGTGAGACCGCGCTCGCGCACATCCGCGGCCGTATCTTTGCCGACATGAATATGAAAGACATCCTGCAGAATAATCGGTCCCTGATCCAGATCTTTAGTGACGAAATGGGCGGTGCATCCGGTTACGCGCACACCGCTCTCAAATGCCTGGCGATACGGATTGGCCCCCGGAAAGTGGGGAAGCAGCGAGGGGTGGATATTAATAATGCGATTTTCAAATGCTCGGACAATATTTTCGGGAAGTATCTGCATGTACCGGGCCAGCACCACCAGATCCGGCTGAAGTTGAGAGAGTCTCTCGGCCAACCAGTTGAAATGCCGCTGCTTTTCCTCCGTTGAATTTCCGGACGGAAAAAACTCGAAGGAAAATCCAAATTTGGCTGCCAGAGGCTGCAGATCCTGATGATTGGCCAGTACGGCCGTGCAGTCGGCGGCAAGCTCGCCGGAGGTGATCCGAGCGCCCAGTTCGCGCAGACAGTGGGGCTCTCGGCTTGCGAGGATCACCATCCGCTTCTGTTGCCGCTGGCGGCGATTGGCAACCCGTACCTCCATTCCCAACTCACGCCCGAGCGATTGGAGTTCCTGCGTCAGCAAAGCGGTGGAGATCGTCGCCCCCTCCAGAGATACCAGCATGTCCATGACGAACAGGCCGCGCACCACCTGCTGATGGGTATCCTCGATATTGAGTCCGTGGGCGGCCATGTACGTGGCGAACTTCGCCACCACACCTTTCTGGTCTCGCCCCTGAACACTGATAACAAGATAACCTGATGTTTCAGTATTCATTTCTCCTCCTGCTTATCGGCCTTTTGGCCGCAGAAATTCATCGAAAATCATGGGCGATGCCCTCGCTTAACGCTGCTGATGCGCATCTCGGGCAAGTGCGGCGGCGCCGATCATTCCAGCATCATTTCCCAGCGTCGCCAGAACTATTTCCATTTTGGTCTCCGTCATCTTCCAGTTCAGGGCGGCAAAATGCTTCTTGACCCGCTCCAGCAGAAAGCCTCCAGCTCCGGCCATACCACCCGCGAGTGCCAACATCTGCGGATCCAGCCAGCGGGCGGCGTTGACGCACGCGAGAGCAAGATATCGACACGCTCGATCCCACACTTCATCCGCGAGTTCATCCCCCATTTTGGCGTGCTCCGCCACCTCGCGTGAACCGATCGTCACGCCCGCCTCGAGCAATGCCCGAAGCGACGATGCGCGGCTCGGAGCTACGGCCAGAAGATGCTGGGCGTATTTGCCGGTGCGGCTCGCGGATGCATAGAGTTCCAGACATCCCCGTTGTCCGCATCCGCACACTTCACCATCCGGATTGACAATCATATGGCCGATCTCCGCCGCTGAATCGCTCATGCCGCGTATCAGTCGCCCGTGGTAAATGATGCCTCCACCCACGCCGGTTCCCAGCGTAATTAAAATAAAATTCGTGATGGTTTCATCGGCGCCCGCCCCGGCGGTAAACTCACCATACGCCGCCGACTTGGCGTCATTTTCCAAAAATGCCGGTCGGTTCAGCGCCTGACTGATCATGTCGCGCACCTGAACGTTGTGCCAACCCGGCAGGTTGGCCGTCCGGATGACGATTCCCTGTTCCGATGAGAGCGGCCCTGGCGATGCGATTCCGACAGCCTCAATGTCCTGCATCTGCAGACGCCCCTCGGTCACCGCCTGCTGCGCCGCATGAATCATCCGCTCGATGACCTGCTGCGGCCCGGAGCCGGTCGCCACCGATGCCTTGGATATTATGGCTCCCTTTTCGTTTATCACCCCGGCCTTAATATTCGTACCGCCGAGATCAATACCGATATATCGCTTTTCCATAACACCTGTGCCTCCGGCAAAAATCGAAACCGATATATTACACGAATCAGCCCGGCTGGCGGCTTTTTATAATGCGTCTGAACAACTCCGGGCCGACGGATGCCGCCTGCGCCGCTTGTCTTACGCCATTATCGCTAATCAAACGCCGGTATTCGGACTCATCGAACACCCATGATGGAGACTCTGCCCCAATCGCTGTAAAATGAATCGAATGAAAACGGTCGCTTACCAAAAGTGTATCAATCCACGCTGCGGGGCTACATTCGATGTGGGCCAGACCCTCACAGGCTGTTCGCAATGCGGCGATCTGCTCGATATTGATTACAACTGGTCCAATACGGCAGTACCCAAAACCCTCCGCGAGTTTCAAAACCGATGGCAGAATCGACGATTCCCGCTCGATTTTTCCGGTGTATGGCGATTCCGAGACCTTCTCCCCTTTGCCGCCGATGCCATGATCTGTACCATTGGTGAAGGCCAGACTTTTCTTCAAAATGCCGTTTGCCTCGGGAATCACATCGGCATGTGGCCGGGCCAGCTCTGGTTGCAGTATGAAGGGATGAATCCCTCCGGAAGTTTCAAAGATAACGGCATGACGGCCGCGTTCACCCACGCCCGCCTCGTCGGTGCGCGGCGCGTGGCGTGCGCCAGCACCGGCAATACCTCCGCCTCCTTGGCCCTTTACGCATCATCCAATGGATTTCAGGGAATCGTTTTCATCGGGTCCGGCAAAATCGCCTTCGGCAAGCTCTCGCAGGCACTCGATTACGGCGCCAGAACCCTGCAGATTGATGGCGACTTTGACACCTGCCTGATGCGAGTTCGCGAGGTCGCCAAACAACTCGGCCTCTACCTGATGAACAGCGTCAACCCCTTCAGGCTTGAAGGGCAGAAATCGATCATGTACCGCATTCTTGAATCGCTCAGTTGGGAGCCGCCGGACTGGATCATCGTGCCGGGCGGCAATCTGGGGAATTGCTCGGCATTTGGCAAGGCGTTCAGTGAACTCAAAACCCTCGGCCTCATCAAACGCATCCCACGCCTGGCCGTGATTAATGCCGAGGGTGCCAATACCCTGCACCAGCTCTACACGGCCGGCCTGCGGTGGAACGCGGGCGCCATCGACGACGCCCGCATCGGGGCCTACTACGCGGACATGGACGCCAAAGGGATACACCCTCACACCGTGGCGTCGGCTATTGAAATCGGCCGCCCCGTCAATTTGAAAAAGGCCCTCCGCGCGCTGGATGTGATGAACGGCGTCACCTGCGAAGTGACCGATCATGAAATTCTCGAGGCCAAGGCATTGATCGGCCGCTTCGGGCTGGGCTGCGAACCCGCCAGCGCGGCCACCATCGCCGGCCTGCAGCGTCTTCTGAAAACTCAGATCATCTCACGCAGCGAGCGCGTCGCGTGTGTGCTCACGGGCCACGGCTTGAAAGACCCGGACGCCACCGTCTATTACCATACCGGCATTAACACCAAACTTGCCCGTCCCCCGGCCGCCGAGGAAACTTGGGGCTTGCGCGCCAATAAGCCTCTTCGTGTCGCCGATGATCTGGCCTCGATCGTTGCCGCCATCGGCGCTGATGATTTTGATTCTGCCGCCATCGGAGGTTATGTGCCGACCGCCGCGGATCTTCCTTTTGTTGAATACTGATGATTAAATTCGCCGCCGCCTCTTCGGCCTGTTAATGGGAGTTCATATCAATCATGGCTGTAGCCCTGTCACAGCAACAGAATTGGAATATTGGCAGCAGTGACGACCGATGTGCCGCATGTCAAAAGCAAATACCACCGGCAACCGCCTGCTGGGCGGTGCTATGTGAAAATCCTCCCGAATCGCGGCGCCAGAATGGCGTCCCATTTTATCGGCGAAATTATTGCGAAGCATGTTGGCAATCGCCTCCGGCAGGCGCCGCACCGCAGAATGCATTTTCTCATTGGAAAACGGCCGTTCCGGAGCCGAATCGCAAGCCGAAGCTATTGGTCGATGATCACGTGCTGATCGACCTTTTCACCCGTCTTGGCGGACAGGATGATCTTGCCGGTCTCCGATTCCGCTTCGTTCTGGCGTTGCTGCTGATGCGAAAGCGTATTCTGCGTTATGAAGGATCCGAAACCCTATCGCAGGAGCGGCGTGCGGCGTTGAATCTCACCAGCGATCAGGCTGAGCTGTGGCAGATGACACTCAAGGGAGAGGGGGTGGAAGTTATCAATCCGGTCCTCACGTCTGATCAAATCAGCGAGGTTTCAGAGCAAATATCCGCCATCCTTGCCGAAGCCATCTGATCGCGCCGATGGCGACCACCCGCGCCGATCTCATCCATAGTTGGCAACCGGCGCGGGAGCCAGCACCACCGTCTGCCATGGCCGGAGTGTCAACCGAATGCCCGCTCGCCGAGACAACCGCCTCATTATCGGAGTGCCACGCCCACGTCGGGTCATTCCGATCAGACGCTTTGCAAAAACAGGGGCTTTTCCACTACACTACCGTTTTATAGCAGGAGTTGTGTTTTAGCATGAGTGATCAGAGCAAACTAAAAACCAGGATCGTTATTGTTGGTGGCGGGTTTGGCGGGCTGTACACGGCAGCCGCACTGGACAAACTGACTCGGGAAGATCCCACCATCGAGATAACGCTTGTGAGCCGTGAAAATTTTCTTCTGGTTACACCTCTTTTGTTTGAGGCTGGCTCGGGCGTGCTGGATCCTCGCCACGTCGTGAGCCCCTGCCGGGCGCTGCTCAAAAAGGCTCGATTCTGTGAAGCGAATGTTACCGAGGTTGATATTGCCAATCGCGTCGTAAAGGCCGCTCATCGATCAGGCATTCGCACCTATGAATTTCCGTATGACCAACTCGTCATCGCGGTGGGGGGGATTACCAACCGTTCCATCATTCCCGGGTCCGATCTTGCGATGGCATTCAAAACGGTTGCCGACGCCGTTCTGTTGCGCAACCACGTGCTGGACATGTTTGAACAGGCGGATATCGAAACCGACCCGGACCGCAAAAAGCGTCTGCTCACCTTCGTTATCATCGGCACCGGTCTTGTCGGCGTTGAACTCGCCGGCGAGCTCAATGATTTCATGCACAATCTTGTCGCAACGTATAAAAATATCTCCATGAGCGACATCAAACTGGTTATGTATGAAGCCACACCCAATTTCCTGCGGGAGCTGCCGCAGGACTTGGCCGCCTACGCCCGCGAAAAACTCGCCACTCGCGGTGTCGCGATTTACTTGGAAGCTCCCGTCAATCAAATTCGCACCGATGGAGTTGTCTTAAAAACCGGTGAATATGTACCCGCCCAGACGGTCGTTCTCTGTGCCGGTGTGGCACCCAATCCCCTGCTGGCCAATATTCAACTTGAAAAGAACCGCGGCCGCATCGTTGTGGATGCCGCCATGCGTGTGAAGGATCATCCCGAGGTCTGGGCGCTCGGCGACTGCGCCGTGATTCCCGATCCCGAAGGCAAACCGTATCCGCAGTTGGCGCAGCA
>JAJZNY010000472.1 GCA_021852245.1 Planctomycetota bacterium
CCCGCACACCGGCAGGCAACACCGATTCAGACAATAACAGCACCACGGCTCAGGCGGGCATATCCCAATTTCTTCCCACCGGCACAACCATTGCCGCCAATGCGGGCACGTCGATCAACAACGGGAGCGGAGGAGCGGGACAGGCGAGCGATGTCAACGGGGCGTTGACCATTACCCAGGCACTTCTTCGGGGCGGCAATCTGCAGGCCAATTTAGCGTCTATACGCTCGGCTAAACTCGGTGTGAGCATTTCCAAGTATGAATTGCGCGGGGTGGCGCAAAGTACGGTTTACAACATCATTACCGCCTATTGGGCCTACGCGCTGGCTCAGCAGAATGTCTCCATTTTGCAGAGCGCCGTGAATGTCGCACGTCAGCAGATGATGGAAACCAAGGCTTTTATCAACGTCGGACGCATTGCGGAATCTCAGCTTCCCGCGTCGATTGCTCAGTTGGCCAGCGAGCAGCAGTCGCTCATCGCAGCGCAGGGTACGATGCAGAATGCGCGGCTCAATCTTCTTCAACTCATAACCCCGCCGCAGCAAGCATTCTGGAGGCGGCATCTCGTCCTGCTCAATCAACCCTTTGTGCCCGCTCAGCAACTCGCACCGGTGCAGGAGCATGTCAAAATCGCCATGAAGATGAGTCCGATCATCAATCAGACCAAACTCGAAATTCAGCAGGGTGATCTTTCGGTCATTCAGACGCGCAATGGCCTGCTGCCAAGGTTGGATTTATTCCTCGCGATGGGTAAGACCGGTTATGCGAATGATTTTGGCCACGCTTTTGATAACCTTGACGGTCCGGGCTATTCCATCGGCGGCGGGCTTTCATTCAGTTACCCGCTGCTGAATCGCTCGGCTCAGGCCGCTTATCAGGGCGCGGAACTATCCCGCGATCAACTTGAAGCCTCGCTGGCAAATCTGGTGCAAACCGTCGAACTCGCCGTGCGGAATGACTACACCACCGCCCAGACCGATCGCAGGCAGATTGCTGCCGCCATTGCGAACACGGCGGCTCAGGCTGAAACACTCAAGGCTACGCAGGGGCAATTTCGTGTCGGTGAAGCGACTTCACTGCAGGTCGCTCAGGCACAGACAACACTGCTTTCCGCTCAACTCACGCAGGCCCAGAGCGTTGTCAACTATCTTGATGCACTGGCAACCCTGTATCTGGAAGAGGGGACTCTGCTGGATCGATCCGGCCTTTCGAGTCCAGGTGCCTATCCCCTGCACTGGCACGGGCCGGTATGGCTGAGACGCTGGCCCGATGGCTCCGGCCCGTGACGGGCCATCATCTCCTGAATACCCGGCGAAAATGTTTATCCGCCAAGGATAATCCCGGAGGATCAGCAACGGCGTTTTACCTCGCTGCGCAGAGGTTCTCAGCCGGGTCGGCAAACGAAGGGGGCGATCTTACGGCGTGCTTGGCGTTTGATCATCCAGATTACGTTCAAAGTGTATCGTCGGCGATCCCGGTTCCGGAGGCCGCATCTCAAAATCGAGCCGATCCACCAATATCTTCTGCGCCTCGATGTTGTCGACCAGCGCCCGGGCATAAACCCGTCGCACACCTTCCCGCCGGGCAATCTCAAGCGCTTCTTCCAGCAGCGCGGTTCCGACACCCTTATGCTGCCAGCTATCGGAAACAATCGCCGAAATCTCAGCCGCATCTGCTGCCCGCAATTTGGACAGCCGCCCTACGCCGATAATCTCCTTTTCACCGCCGTCGGTGCGCTCGGCGACCATGGCGATTTCGCGGTCATAATCCCCCATGCAGACGCGGATGAGCCGCTCGTGGGCGATGCGATCCTCCAGCCGCATGGCCATGTAGTATCGGTTCCGTACACTTTGAGTCGAGAGCCGCCGATGGAAATCCACCATCAGTGGCTCATCCTCCGGGCAGATCGGGCGGAGGGTGAGTGTCTCATGATCGCGTGTGGTGAACGTACGCACATATTGCGATGGATACGGGCGAATGGCCGGACGCGGAAGCTGCGCGTCCGAGGTCTCAGGCGGGAAAATAATCACCCGCGCATCGACGGCAATGATGCCATCCGGGCCGGCAAGCAGGGGATTAATATCAATTTCACGGATACGCGGGTGTTCAACCACCAGCAGCGAAAACCGCACCAGCAATTCTTCCAGCTTCGCCATATCCACCGGTCGGCGGCCGCGAATTCCCGCCAGCGCCCGACTGATGCGCGTCCGATCCATCAGCCGCCGGGCCAGCGTGGAATTAAGCGGCGGCAGACCCAGAGCCCGATCCTGAAATACTTCCACCATCTGCCCGCCGGACCCGAACAGGATCACCGGCCCGAATTGCGGATCGACAGCCGAGCCGAGAATCAACTCATAGGCGTCTGCGAGTTTCACCATCGGCTGAACGGTAACACCCTGAAAATGCTCCCCGCCGCGGCGGGCCACGACCGCCTCACGTACCTGCTCAAAAGCTTTTTCAACCTCCTGCTCCGTGCGCAGATTCAGCACCACGCCGCCCACATCCGTCTTATGAGTAATGCTGAAGGAGTACAATTTCAATACTACTGGAAATCCCATCGCCCGCGCCTCTTCTGCCGCCTGACGGGCGGAAGTCGCAACGCGCGTCGTGGATACGGGAATATCGTAAAGCGCCAGCAGGTCCTTGGATTCCGGCTCGGTGAGGGTAGTGCGGTGGTCGGCGGCAACCGCCGCGATCATCGCCGCCGCCTTCTGCTGCCGGGTTGCAGTTGAAGCATCCGCACTGGATAACCGCGGCGTTTCATACAGTGCCCGGAGTGTCCGGTCATACTGCCAGAGGTAATTAAATGCCCGCGCTGCCGCATCGGGTGATTCAAATGTCGGAATGCCCGCACGGTTGAGAATCTCCTCCCCGGCCTGCACGCTCGCACCGCCCATCCAACTGGCCAGAATCGGCTTGGTCTGATTTTTCGCCACCTCCACCAGCGCATCGGCACTTCGGGTCGCGTCGGTCATATCCTGCGGGGTTAAAATCACCAGCATCCCGTCGGAACCCGGATCTTTGGCGGTGATCTCCAGCGCCCGCGCATAACGATCCGGCGAGGCATCACCGAGAATATCCACTGGGTTGCCGTGCGACCAATGGGGCGGAAGAAGCTGGTCAAGCTGGGCTTTGGTCTCCGGTGCAAGCTGTGTCAGCGAACCGCCCCCGGCGATCAGCGCATCGGTGGTCAGCACCCCCGGGCCCCCGGCGTTGGTGAGGATGGTCAGATTGGGGCCCTTCGGACGCGGCTGATTGGCCAATATCTCCGCCAGATCAAAGAGCTCACCGATGGTATTAACCCGCTGCACGCCCACTCGCCGGAACACCGCGTCAAGTACATCATCCGATCCGGTCATCGATCCCGTATGGCTGGCAGCGGCGGCAGCGGCGGCGGCGGTTCGACCGGCCTTGATGACGATAATCGGCTTGGAAAGTGCAACCTCCCGCGCCGCCGAAATGAATTGCCGTGGATTCCCCACACCTTCCATATAAATGAGAATGGCGCGGGTATGCGGGTCATCGCCCAGGTAGTCGATCATGTCGCCGAAACCGACATCCAGCATCGAACCCAGCGACACAAAATTGCTGAAACCCACCTGCGATCGCAGCGACCAGTCCAGAATGCCGGTCAGCAATGCCCCGGATTGTGACAGTATCGCGATCGAGCCCGGCCGGGCGATACCACGGGCAAACGACGCATTAAGCCCCGTCAGCGGGTTCTGAATCCCAAGGCAGTTCGGACCGATGATGCGCATGCGGAATTCGGCGGCAGCAGCGGCAACCTGCCGTTCCAGTTCCACTCCCGGCGGACCCAATTCCCGAAAGCCGGCAGAAATAATTATGGCCCCGGGAATGCCCGCCCGGCCGCACTGTTCAATGATCTTCGGTACCGTCGGCGCCGGGGTGCAGATCACGGCCAGATCAACAAGTTCGGGCAGGTCCGCCACCGACGGATACGCCTTGATTCCCAATACGTTTGCCCGTTTCGGATTAACGGGGAAAACCGTGCCGCCGAACGGTGACGAAATTAGATTCCACATGACGGTACGGCCGACCGATCCGCTGTTTTCCGTCGCGCCGATCACCGCAATATGACGCGGGTTAAACAGCTTGCTGAGCGGTTGATACGATTTTGGGGTCGGAACCGGCGGGGTGGGCGCGTTCATGGTACATCTTCCCTTTCAATATCCCGGCCGGTTTGACGCCAGTTCGGCGCTCAATCCTTCGGACGGCCGGGCTTCCCTGCATGATATGAAATAGCGACGGGTGCCGCATAGGAAAATTCCTTAATCATTCGCCGCACTTCGTCCCCAATCGTTTGGAAGTGAATGTGGCCACGGTAGGGGGGCAATGGGTATCACATTTCCCGCGATGGCTTGCGGTGTGCACGGCGTCCGGCGATCGGTCGGTGCGACGCTTTTGATTCTTCCGCGCTTTTGGTTGATATCATGAATTTGGCGGCCACAGCAAGCGAAACGCTCACCGGTGAATGACCGCGTGGGTGCACCAGCATCGCTCCCGCTCCCGGGTTGATATGAGCAACGCTAATCGCTGCTCGCGGTACAAGGCCGTTCTGTCGGGCAAAAGTCAGAAATTCACGGCTCTGATCCATAATCCGCACAATGACCGCTTCAGTTCCTCCCTTGACCTCCGCCAGATTAGATACATTCTGAACCTCCGGCATCCCGGCTTCGGACGGGATCGGGTCACCGTGCGGATCGGCTGACGGATGACCGAGCAGCCGGTCAATGGCCAGCAGGACGGTATCGGAAATGACATGCTCAAGCTCTTCCGCCTCCTCATGGGCGTGAGCCCAATCAATGGACAGAATTTCCACCAGAAAAAGCTCCACCAGCCGATGCCGCCGCAGTACGTGCAGGGCGAGCTTTTCGCCGGCCCGGGTAAGCCGAACGCCTGCCCGCGGCGTGTAACGGGCCAGCCCCGCGTCCGCCATGGCCTTGACCATCGTGGTGGTGGTGCCGGGGGTAACCCCCATGGACTCCGAGAGCTGTCCCATGGTTACAACGCTTCCCGCCGACCGACGGGCGCCCGATGCGGGCTTCCGCACCGCATGCTCCAGCAGCCAGAGTTGCTTGAGATAATTTTCAATCGTCCGACTGGCCATGCGGCTCCTTGCGATGCAAAAGCGGATCCGGCCTGAGAGATGATACCCGATCGTATTTGATCAATCAAACTTATTACCATGATCCATCAAACCCCCTTTGACTTTGTCATCAAAGTGCATATCCTTATTCCTGCATGATCCATCCGCGACCGGCGGAACGTTTCGCTCTTCGGCCGGACGGATCAGGCGGTGGACACTCGGTGGGAAGGCGGCATCAGAAGCCCATGACACACGGTGCAGATAACCAGGCGGTACCAATCAATGACCGCGCGTCCGGTGTGGCAGGCAATCCGCCGAGCCCCGTAACCGCGACGCTCATGGCCGAGGATATTTCCCGGGCACGGGATCGCCTCGCCGTGGAAAAAGCACGCGGACAGGGACCACGGCCCGGCGGGTGGGGCGCGATTCGTCTGTTTTGGCTCCTCATCGGGCCGGGCGTTCTCGTGTTCCTCGGTGAAAACGACGCCCCCAGCATGCTCTCTTACGCCGCCACCGGCTCCACCTTCGGCATCGGTTTCTTCCTCCCCTTTATCGTCATCACCTTCATGGCCGCATGGATCGTACAGGAAATGACCTCCCGGCTCGGGGCCGTCACCCACCGCGGCCACGCCGAATTAATATTCGACCGCTTCGGCCCCTTCTGGGGGTTCTTCTCCATGGCGGATCTGTTTCTCGGCAATTTTCTCACGCTCGTTACCGAGTTCATCGGAATTCGAGCCGGGCTCGGCTATTTCGGCGTTCCTCCCGCCATAGCCGTTGGCGGTGCCATCATCCTGATCCTCGCCGTCACCATGACCCGGCGCTATTGGACGTGGGAACGCATCTTGCTGGCCCTGGC
>JAJZNY010000007.1 GCA_021852245.1 Planctomycetota bacterium
CCCCAATATCGCGAATATCCCGAAATATTGGATCATCCGTGGATTTACCCGCTTCCAAATTTTCAAGCGAACGTCTTTTTTCCTCGTCATTCAAAATCCCCAGAAACTTGTCGTAATTGGAGAATATAATTTTCCCGATGGCGTTGCCTTCCTTTTCCAGACCCGTGCACGCCGCTGCGACGGTCTCAAGCGGCGTCGTTCGCACGCTCTCGAGCAGGTAGTCCAATACGGGCTGGGTGCCCGGCGCCTCGCCCTTGGCGGATGCCGACAACCGGGCGCCGAAGCATTGAAGCATACCGGCGGTGAATACCAGCTTTCGGGACATCCTGAGTTTTGCATTGCGCAATCCCCACCCTTTTCCGCCACGGTCTCGCTGCTTGCCTGCAAAATCTACCGCGACGGTCCGCCAGAACCGGATAATGTCGTTGAGCAGAAACCTCGGGAGCTTCCGGTTGGTCGGATCGTCGGCGAGGTAGCGATTTAAAACTTGCCGGATTACCCGCTCAAACGCCTCGCCATGAGTGCCCAACGCTGCCGATTCCAGGAGCAGGAGCACTCTCTGGGTGGTGTTGCGGTTGCTGTCGCTTTGGCCGCCGATTTGATGGATGATCTCGTGACTGAACGAAAGATTGCCAAAGACGCCGGCGGCTCCGGGAGGGGGGAACCCATTTGAATCGAGGCGCTTCCGGAACTCGTGCGCCGCATGGATGTGGTTTGGATCAGCCTGCCCGTCGATTAGAAAGGTCCAGTCAACATCGCTGCCACGTGTCCACTCCTGCCTCGCCAACGACCCGAAAACCACGAAACTTCCGTCTTCATTTCCCAAGGGGAGCTCGGGATCATCCAGCAACTTAGATATTTTTGCCGACCGTTGTTGCGAGGCCTCGGCGGCACTTAGAATATTGGTCCAATTCTCTCGGGCGTCTCCCATGATCTGCCTGAGCCGGCTCTTTTCGTCGTAGTGGCTGCGCATGATCCTCTCGACGCGTATCACACCGAAAAACCACACAATCGGCCGGTGGAAGATACCGGCTGCTGATGGAGAGTTCAAGCAGGCGTCGAAGCGCACATACGCTCCGTACGGTCGGCGTCCAACATTGAGCCCTGACACATCCAATACCCGACATCGGCAAAAAAAACGGCTGGATCGTGCGATCGCGACAAATTCTCTTTCCGGTCCGCATTGCTATAATCGAATCGGGTGCCCGCAGGTGGCGGGCGACATTCAGTTTGCCGAAATTGAATCATGTTTGGAGTTGCCTCATGAAGATCATCAAGCTGACGAGAATGAGTGTATTTGCCGTGGCGGCGATTTCCCTTTTCCTGCTGGGTGGGTGCGCGACTCTGCCGCAGCGAACCGGGCTGGTCAAGATGGGAACAGAGCCGATCACATTAATCGGCGATCCGATCCACGTCGGCGAGCGGGCGCCCTGCTTCCGCGCCGTGAATGATCAGATGGCCGTTTATCATTTCCGCCCAGGCCACGGCAAGGTATGGATTCTCTCGTCGGTGCCATCCATTGATACCCCGGTATGCAATCTTGAGACGGATCATTTTAATAAGGTTGCGGGAAGTATGGGGCCGGATGTCGGTATCATCACGATCAGCATGGATCTGCCGTTTGCTCAAAAGCAGTGGTGCGGTGCGCGGGGCGTTAAAAATATCACTCTCCTCTCCGATTACCGGTTTCACTCCTTCGCCCGTCATTACGGGGTGTTGATGAAGCAGAACGGCCTGCTGGCCCGGCAGGTGGTGGTGGTCGGCAAGAATGGGCGTATCGTTTACATCCAGTTGGTGCCCAATATCGCTCATCAGCCGAATTACGGCCCGGTGCTGGCGGCGGCCCGCCGGGCAGCCCGTGCGGCAAACTGATCGGATATTGTCACCGGCGCGGCGAAATAGAATCGCGGTATCGCACACGATTACCCGCAGAGCCTCCGGGCGCGTAGAATCACGGCCATGAGTGATTCCGCCCGCCCGGTTCCAGCTACCATCCACACCTTCTCACCCGCAGCTGGCGGTCAATCGGGTGGTTCGCAGATCGGCTGGAAAATCTTTTTCATCCTCGCCGGCCTGCTGCTGCTGGTGCAGTGCTTTGAGTTGCCCAAAATTGCCGACTGGTCGCTTTTTGCGTTTTTTGATCCCGGTACGGCCTTCAAAGGGGATGTGCTGATTTCCGCCGGCATGCGCCCGGCCATCGATTTCGGTTACACCCACGGTTTGGCAAGTCTGATCTTTGCTCATTGGGCACTGAAAATATTCGGTCGCAATCCGGTGGGCTATATCCTCACGACATCCTGTCTGGAAATATTAATGGCCGGCGCCATCACCCTTTTCATGCGGGCAATCGCAGCCCCGCGTCGGGCAGTCATCTGGCTCCTGTGCGCCCTGCCGATTGCCGTGATGCCCGCCTATCTCACGCTCACCCATCCCTTGGAAGCCACCTTGCTGCTCTGGGCCATTGCCATGCAGGCCCGCGGCAACCGCCGTATTGCCCTGCTGCTCTGCACCATATGTCTGTTCGTCAAACCATCGATGGGATATGTTTACGGCCTTCTGCTGCTGATTTTAATATTCTGGGATTATATCGAGCATGCAAAAACTTTCCGCTCTCTCATGCGGGAACTTCTGCCCGCCATAATCGGGGGTATCATCGTCGCGCTCGGGTGTATCCGGCAGTTTGGTCTGCGATCATTGCTTCTGACCATTATTCCCGTCACCGGCCTGCGCACCTACACCGATACCCACTTCGGATTTCTTTTTGGCAGAGGACAGCGCTTCTGGTCGCCCGAATATCACGGACCCCTTTATTATTTCCTCACCCCGGCGGGTATCTGGCTCGCCATGCTGTTGGTCATCATCTGGAAATTGCCGCAGTTGCTGGCGCAATTTCGACCCGGTCTGCCCGGTTGCCGCGTAGAAACGCTTGTATGTCTGGGGATCATGCAACTGGCGTTTGTATTCGGTTTTTACGGCTGGCGGCATTCATGGGAATATTACAGCTACATGCCGGTACTGTTCGTCGCAGGTTTGCTTGCCGTGAAAAACATCTCTCGGCGGTTGCTGATCACTGTGTGCGGTTTCGCCATTTTGTCGCAGGCCACCACCGCGGCGATCGTCGCGAGCGGCTGGATCATCAAAGTACGCAATCGCCAGACCGGCGGCCTGTGGGCGTATCGGCGGCAGGCGAAAGAATGGAATCATGTGGTGCATCTGACGTGGGATGAGCCGACGCTGGTGCTCTCCAATGGATTTTTGCCATGGATGGCGCCGGGCATGTACATGCCGTCGAGCTGGTTTCCCGAGCCCGGCATCACAACACCGCCGGAACTCCGACGCATCGAGCGCCAGACCGATCGGGCGCTGTTTGTGGTGACGTGGCGGGCATATGGAAATAAAGGAATGTGGCATCAGCGGGTATTCAGGCATTACAGAAGGCAGTTTATCCCGCTTTGGCGGGGTAAATATATGACGGTCTGGGTGCGGCTTCAGGCGGTGCGAATCTTGGGGGCGGCAGATGTCCGTCTGCCCCATCGCCTCGCAAGCCACCATGCCAGAGGGCCGATGAAGATCAGTGCCAGCACAAGCGGCGACATCCACAGGCCGGATCCCGCCAGCGGATTCCACGTCCAGACAAGGCCGTGAAGGCCTACGATTCTGCCACCCCCTCCGAGGCCGTTGGTGGTGATGAGCATGCGGGTGGCGGGAGCCAGAAGACGGGGGTTGGCCAGGGTTCCCACCTGAATGAATGAACTTTTCTGCAGGCTACGAATATTTTCATGTTGCCAATACAGCGTCCCGTCGATGACATAAAGGTGCATCCGGTGGGTGGGAGACTGCATGCTGAATTGCCAGGGGATGAGGCAACTTGCCAGCCAGGCACCGGTCAGGAGCAACCAGATGATCAGCACGGCATTGCGCCAATTCAGCACGGCATTGCGCCAATAATGTTTCCTCCGCGCCGGGACTGAACCGCCCGCCTTGCTGGCGCTACCCGCCGAGATATTTTTATCGTCCGCCAAATCTGCCACCGCCAACTCCTTTGGGCAGATTATAGCGGTTTGATGAAGATTGCATGCGGAGGCAGATGGAAATCCTGATCGTGGGTTCCCATATCACCATGCAATGCGTTTGGCAGTTGCAATAAATTTCAAATCTCAAATTTGAGATGTGAGATTTCGTTCGCGGATTGCCTAATCCAATGTCCCTGATTTAACGCACTTAATTATAAACGACAACGGCCCGATCGGATGGATTATCCAAAATCGATCGCATCGGCTACGATGGAACCGGAGTTTATATTATGCCGGAATCTTCGCCTCAAAATAATGATCGCACCCCACCGGCGACCGAAACGTGGGTGGCGAACTACGGCGACATGCTCTTTCGCTATGTGCGTTTGCGGGTGCGTGATGACACCACAGCGGAAGAACTCGTGCAGGAGACATTCCTCGCGGCGCTGCAGGGATTGAAGAATTTTTCGGGGCAATCGAGTTTCGGCACCTGGCTGGTGGGGATTCTCAAACATAAATTAATTGACCATCTGCGTCGTCAAGTGCGGGAGAAGCCGGCGGCGATGGACGACGACGGTGCCGTGAATGGAATGTTCAATCCTTTCGGGCACTGGACATCGACGGCAAAGCCCCATGCCTGGCGATCATCGCCGGAAGAATTGGCGCAGCAGGCGGACACTCAGCGGGCGCTGCAGTTATGCATGGAGGCGCTTCCCGGGCGTTATCGTGAGGTTTTCGTGTTGCGGGTGATGGACGGGGTCGAGACGGACGAAATTTGTAAGGTTCTGGAACTTAATCCGAATAACCTTTATATGATGCTTCATCGGGCGCGGCTGCGATTAAGGGCGTGCCTGGAAAGCAAGGGGATAGGCCGCGACTGAGGGTGTCGGACCGGATTGGAAAAGCACCGTATGTGGCGAGAACTTGGCATATTTTCCTGTCGTCAGGCGACGCGATTGGCGTCGGATCGGTTGGATCGTCGGTTGACCGTATTGGAGCGCCTCGAGCTGGCCGTGCACCTGGCCATGTGCGGCACATGCCGTGTCTGTGCCCGGCAGATGCGGGCAATTGATCTCTTTGCACGCGGGTTGCTCAAGGCAACCGAACAACCGCGAGGTGCTGGCGAATCGAGCCTTACGCCAGAAGCCAAGTTGCGCATGACGGAAGCGATAAGCAAAGCCCAATCGGGACAATAGCTTCGGGTGGATGGTTCGGCTGCAGGCGAATAAATGCCGATGCCGGTCGGTGGCGGCTCGCGTGTGGGCTCATGGTCATTCATGATCGGCAGCTTGGCGGTGAACTGTAAGATTTCATCCCCTCAAGCGACTATTACGTAATGTTAGTGCGTTGAAGGCAGCGTTGCGGAACCGGCACAACACCTTGGGCGGAGGTTTTACATCCATGGAATCGCAGGGGAGATGCTCTCTGAACACTCTCGACCGGCTTCGCTGGAGCCGCTACCACACCTCCATGACCGTCGCGTTGGGAATCGGCTGGCTGTTTGACTCGTTTGAAGTGAATCTGACCGGCGGGCTGCTTGGGACGATCAAGACGCAATTTCACCTTTCCACCTGGCAGGCGTCCTTGATCACACCGCTCTGGTTGGCAGGCATCATGGCGGGCGCCGTGTTGTTCGGATATCTGGCGGACCGATTCGGCCGCAAAAAGCTTTTTCTGCTGACACTGACGATCTATTCCGCGTTTACCTTCTGCTCGGCTCTGGCCCCGGGATTCGCCTGGTTCATGGTGTTTCGCTTTCTGACGGCATTGGGCGTGGGCGCCGAGTATTCCGCCATCAATGGTGCGATCGGTGAATTGCTGCCGGTGAAACACCGGGGGAGAGCCGCCGCGATTGTAATGAATTTCTGGCCGCTGGGGGCGATGATAGCCGCACTGGTGAGTTTATTATTTTTGAATCTGATTCCG
>JAJZNY010000189.1 GCA_021852245.1 Planctomycetota bacterium
CTGTTACGGCAAGTCAAATGTTTACCGTCAGCGGCTTGTCGCACACATCAGGAAGGTTGCGTTACACCTTCAGCGGTGAAGAGGCGGTAAATGAAAAGTTGCTCAGTATCCTGCATCCGCACAAAATTAAGGTTGTGTTCGTCAGCGTCGAGCCGGGTAACCTGACTCAGCGCGGGGCTCCATTTTCCGCCATTGCACGCAAATTGCGCCGCCATAATTTCGCGGTTTATAACTGGTCGCCGATCTCATCGAATCCACAGATGCCGGGGTCATCCGGACCGCCTCCGGCCATCGGCAAAGGTGTCGTCTGGGTGGTATTGAATCTCCCTCCGAGCGGTCAGATGGGGATGATGGAGATGCAGGCGGCCGGGCAACTCAACATGCAACTGAAAAAACACCTTGCCGACGGAGGCTCCGCCCTGTTTCTTCTCGGCGCAATGCCTACGCAGTTGCTCATGGCTACGGGGGGGCAACCGCCATTCAAAAATCTGCTCGCCGGTTACGGCATTCGATATCGGCCTAATCTGGTGGTGGTATCCAGGCAGAGCGACGGGGCGGGACATGAAGTCGTCGGGCCGCAGGTTCGGATGGATCGCTACGGAAAAAATATTATTACCCGATCCATGAATTCACTCATGACCATGTTCATCGGACTCCCCAATCAGAGAGCCGGCGCGATGATGGGCCCCACCGTCGTCGGACTCACAGCCAAAGCGCCCGCAGGTGTTCGGCGGCAGGTTATTCTCCGCAGCCCCGGCGGTTTGAATGTCTGGGCTCAGTCGGCGGACGCACCGTTTGCCGCCAAATTCAATCCCGCTCAGGATAAGCGTGGACCTCTCCCGATCGGCGCACTGGCCGTCAGGCATGGAAGCCGCGTCGTCGCCATCGGCAATATGCTATTTATTTTCAACGGCCTGCTGGATTCCGTTCAGACGATTGAGCGGGGAAACAGCATTGAAGGCATTCTGCAGTTTCCGGGTAATTCCGCGCTGTTCATGAACAGTATCTACTGGCTCAGCGGACAGTCCAAATTGATTGCCGCCAGCCCGCGTGAGACGGTCGCCATGCGCATCAAGCCCATGTCGAGCAATGAATTGATACTGGTAAGATTTGGAACCATCATTGGTCCGGCAGTTGCAGCCGCCCTCATCGGCATTATTGTTTTATTCATGCGGCGCCGCGTCTGATATCGGAAGTATTTTTGGGCCGCGTCAAGATGAACTGACGGCTTCAGGAGTTTAACGGTGAATTTCAAGCTAACAGCTTCTATTCTGGTGGTGATGCTCGGTCTTCTGGCGGTGGTTATTTATCTCCGTCATCAGGGGTCGAATCACACCCATCAGGCAAACGGTCGTGTTTTCCCATCCTCCACATCCCACATCGTCGGGATCACATTATCCGCCCGCGGGAAGCCGACCCTGCAGATGGCCAAGCGTGGTACCCACTGGTACATCATTTCCCCCCGCAAGGCCTGGGGGCGTGATTTTGCCATCGGCGAACTTTGCACACAGATTGCGGACCTGAAATACCACGCCCGCATCGCGCTGGCTTCCACGGGTAAACATTCCGCCGCGAAGCTGGGGCTCAAACCCGCCCGCGATACCGTAGTGTTGAAACGCGCGGACGGTAAAACGCTCCATCTGGCGATCGGGCGCAGCACGCTCGGCGGACGGCTTTACGTCACCAGCGATTTCCGCCATGCATTTGTCGTGGACCGCCATTGGCTTGGCACCCTGCTCAAGGGAGAATCTCATTTCGCAACCAAATCGCTCACCCGATTTCATGCCGCCGCAGTGGAATCGATCACCCTCAAACGGGGTAAAACAACGATGCGGATCATTCGGCATGGAAAACGATGGGTGATTAATTCACCGCTGCTTGCCCGCGCCAATCCCACCAAGGTCACGAATTGGATCAGCAACCTCCAGTTGCTCGCGGCGCATCGTTTCACGCATAAAAATGAACACGCGCTCAAACATGTAGTCTTTAATGTCAAGATTGTATTTCGCAAAGTTCCTTCTGCGGGTCTGCCTGAAAAAGTCAAGGCTAAAATACCGCCGCCGCTGGTCGTCTCCTTCGGTAGCTACACCGATCTGACACACCAATACATTCGTGCCCTGAGCAATGCCAACCCAAATGTGGCCATTGTCCGCTCCACCAGTTTCTCGCAACTCGAGCGATCCTTGAGCCATTTTCAGGATCGCGCTCTTACCCGCGCCAAGCTGTCAGATGCAAAACGCATCGTCCTTACGCGATCGGCTCCGCGCATGCCCTTTGCGCCGGCATCGCTTGTTCTTACACGCTCCGAAGGCGGCTGGAAAATGGGTACCACGGTTCAGAAATTTGTCGGCGGTCCCCTATTGCCAGTGAGCAAGGGCGCCGTGGCCAAATTGCTTCAGAAACTCTCAGCCATCCGCGCCAAATCCTGCGACAATACACCCACACCCCAGTTGGAGCACATGCAGCCGATCGGTACACTCACGATTGATCTTCCTCACCGGATACATCCACTGAAAATCACCGTTGGGCCGGGAAACAAAGGTGGCCTTTCGCCGGTGAAAGTCAGTGGCTGGAAGACGATTTACATGGTATCGACGGTGCGGGTCAAGCCCCTGTTTCCGACCGCGGCCGCGCTGCGTTCGCGCACCGTTGCCGCGATTCCGGCCCTCGGCATCAATCGGATTGTTTTGCTGAACAACGGGCATCGAGCGGAACTCTCCAAAATCAAGGGGACATGGAAGATTGAACCTGGCGCGAAGAAAATATCATCGGTGGATGTAGCATCGCTCACGGCGGAGTTGAATCCGATCCGTTGTCATGCTTGGGTGACAAACGCCCCCACGCCTCAGCACGTCATGGGATTGAGCATATACTTCCGTCCCGCGGCTTCAACTTCAGACCAAGGGGCAAAAAAGGCCGGCAAAACCGGAGGTTCGTCCTCGAAGACGCAGCATGGCGTGCTTCAGATATGGTCGAAAACCGTCAAAACTCCGGCCGCCGGTAAAAAGCCTGCCAAAACCGTGCATCAATATTTTGCCCGGTGGCTCATTGGCGCTCATTCATCCACTCCCTGGATCTTTGTCCCCGGCGACGACCTGGTATCGGGTGTGAGACAGCTTATGGCGGATACCGGATTGTCAGCCACCGGAACGACGAAATAAACAGCCACCGACCCAGCAATGCAGGATCAACCCGCGCGGGGGATTAACCGGACGCTGAGGCCGAAGCTCGCAGAGTCAATCGAGGTACCATGAAAAGTCGGCATGACAGTCCGCGGCAATCGGCATAGAATAACGGGCCGGAATAGTCCGTTGAGGAGTATTGAAAATATCCATGCGCCGCGTTGTGATTACGGGTATCGGCGCTGTAAGTCCCCTGGGATTAACAGCTGCGGATTCATTTGATGCCTTCCATTCCGGTCGCAGCGGGGTGGATACCATCGGCGCCTTTGACGCCTCATCGTTTCCATGCCGCATTGCCGGATCGGTTCCCGCGTTCAAAACTGCGGACTTCGTGCCGAAAAGCTATCGAAAATCCACGAAGATCATGGCTCGCGATATTGAACTGGCGGTCGTTGCGGCGGATAACGCCGTCCGTGATGCCCGCCTGGCGACACGCGGAATCTTAGAATCTGGCGGCGGAAAAGCCCCCGCCGATAATTGGTATGCGCCGGATCCGTCACGCGTAGGCTGCAACATCGGCGCCGGCTTGATCTGTGCTGACCTTAACGAACTCACCGAGGCGATGGTTCGTGCCGCCAATCCTGACAATACTCTCAATCTCGCCCGATGGGGAAAATCAGACAATCCGAGCGAATCAAGTGGAATGGATGCTCTCGCTCCCCTCTGGTTGCTTAAGTACCTCCCGAATATGCTCTCCTGCCATGTGAGTATTATTCACGATACGCGCGGCCCGTCCAACACCATCACATGCCAACAGGCATCAGCCGGCCTGGCGCTCTCCGAAGCGTGCCGGACCATCCAGCGCAATCAGGCGGATGTGGCGCTCGTGGGCGGGGGCGAGAGTCTGGTCCATCCTATGGGCCTGATGCGCTGGACGCTCCTCAAACTCCTTACTGAAAGCGGCAATGAGAATCCTGCCACAGCCTGTCGCCCGTATGACGCCCGGTGTTCGGGGACGGTCATTTCCGAAGGGGCGGGCGTGCTGGTGATCGAGGAACTTGAACACGCGCGTCGCCGTGGTGCTGATATCTACGCCGAAATTAAAGGTATGGCCTCGTGCGCCAGTGCTCTTCCACTCGGGCAGGCGGATCCTGCGGGTGAACCGCTTGCTCACATTTGCCGCCGCGCCTTGGCTGGCGCCGCGTTACGTGCCGATGATATCAGCGCCCTGCTTCCACCGGCCAGTGCATTGCCAAAGCTTGATCAATCCGATATCGCGGGTATCAGCTCGGTTTTCAGCTCCCTTCCACCGCTGACCACGCCGCGCGGAGCGATAGGTGATCCTGGTGCGGCAAGTCAGGCAATTGATCTGGTCATGGCGGCTCAGATGCTGAAACGGCAGACTCTCTGCCCCACCGTCAACTGCGATCATCCGCTCCATGATATTCCGGTCGTGAAAAGCCCAAAAACCTCCGCCGATTTGGCGCACATCTTGATCCTGGCACGCTCGCTGGCGGGGCAGCACTCGGCCATCGTGTTGAGCCGATATCAGGAGGCACAGTAGCATGCGGCATCGTGTTGTGATAACAGGAATGGGCTGGGTAACGCCGCTGGGTTGCGATATTGAGAGCGTCTGGCGTCGACTGCTGGCCGGCGAAAGCGGTGTGGCGCCCATCCGCAATTTTGACGCCCGTGCCTTTCCGACGACATTCGCAGCAGAAGTAAAAGATTATCATTTTCCGGATAAAATCGCGGCCTCCGGTAAGCACAACCGAATCTCCCGTGCCACCGGTTTCGCCTTGGATGCGGCCCACCAAGCCTGGGCTCAGGCGGCACTGCCGCCGCCCGGCACGCCGGAACATGAAAAACTTAACCCCTATGAAATTGGCGCTTATCTGGGCAGCGGTGAAGGGTCGCTTGATTTTGCAACCTTCACCCGAACTGCCATCGCCAACTGGAAACGGGACGCTGGCGCCCTCGACATGGCCGGATGGGGCCGCGATGCCCTGAAATCATTCAATGCCTTGGCCGAAATTGAACAGGAACCGGCACTGCCCATCAATCATCTGAGTATGGAATTCAATGCCCGCGGGCCGGCTCTCAACTGCCTCACGGCCTGCGCCGCCTCCACGCAGGCGCTGGGAGAGGCAACCGAGATCATCCGCCGCGGCGACGCCTCCATCATGATCTCCGGCGGTGCCCATTCCATGATTCATCCCTTCGGCGTGACGGGTTTTAACCGCCTGACCGCCCTGTCAACCCTCAACGATGATCCGCGTCGTGCATGCCGCCCCTTTGATGCAACCCGCAGCGGTTTTGTCATCGGTGAAGGCGCGGGGGTATTAATTCTTGAAAATCTTCAACATGCCCTGTCGCGCGGCGCCCCTATTCTGGCTGAAGTCGTCGGTTACGGAAGTTCCGCCGATGCCTACCGTGTTACGGATCAGCATCCCGAGGGGCGTGGCGCGGTCATGGCCATCAACGAAGCATTGAAAGATGCCGGGCTCACACCCGGCGATATCGATTACATCAACGCTCACGGCACAGGCACCAAGGAAAACGATTCCACGGAGACGCACGCCATCAAGGCGGCTTTCGGTCCGCATGCCGGACGGGTGCCGATCAGCAGTATTAAAAGTATGATGGGGCACCTGATTGCCGCCGCCGGCGCCGTTGAGGCGGTTACCTGCGTGCTGACCCTGCGTGATCAGATCCTGCCGCCTACGGCGAATTAC